>JAWVFM010000209.1:0-9023 GCA_033856015.1 Solirubrobacterales bacterium | reverse complement strand
GCCGCCGGATTCGCGATCGCGATGACCCTGGCGGTGCTCTCCCATCGCCATCGCTGGCTCGTGCCGCCGCTCATGGGCGTCACCGGCGTGCTCTACACGGTGCCGAGCATCGCCTTCTTCTTCCTGCTGCTGCCGATCACCGGCTTCGGGACGGACACCGCGGTGATCGCCCTGACGGCATACACGCTGCAGATCATCTATCGCAACGCCATCGCCGGCCTCGCCAACGTTCCCGCGGACGCGAAGGACGCGGGTCGTGGAATGGGAATGACGGAACGCCAGCTTCTCTGGAGGGTGGAGCTTCCCCTCGCCGTGCCGGAGATCTTCGCCGGCCTGCGGGTGGCCACCGTCTCCACCGTGGCCCTCGCCACCCTGGCCTTCCTGGCCGGCGCGGGCGGCCTCGGCGAGCCGCTCTACAACCAGGTCTCGTTCCTGACGAACATCATCCTCGTGGGAGTGCTCGCGATCGGCATGGCGCTTGCCTTCGACGGGCTCCTCTTCGGGGTGCAGCGGGTGGCCACGCCGTGGCGGCGGGTGCGGGCGCGATGATCGTTCCCCTCGGATTCCTGCACTCGATCGTCGGGGCCTTCGACTTCATCCTCCACCAGCGGGAGGCGGCGACCGGCGGCGGCGTGCTGGTGGGAGGCCCGGCAGCGGTCTGGGACCTCACTCGGGCCCAGCTCGAGGTCAGCGCACTGGCCCTCTCCGGCGCGATCGTCCTCGCGCTGCCGACCGCGCTCGTGCTCGGCCACTACGGGAGGGGGGAGCTGTTCGCCGTCGGGGTGGGGAACGCCGGGCGCTCGGTGCCGGAGATCGTCGTGATCTTCCTGCTGGCTGCCCTGATCGGGATCGGCCTCGGGAACGTGTCCTTCGCCCTGATGCTCCTGGGGATCCCGCCGATCCTGGCGAACACCTTCGTCGCGGTCCGCCAGGTCGATCGCGGCGTGGTGGAGGCCGCCGAGGGGATGGGGATGCGAGCGAGCCAGGTGATCATGAGGGTGGAGCTGCCGCTGGCTGCGCCGACGATCATGGCCGGCATCCGAACTTCGGCGATCAACATCATCGCCACGGCGACGATCGCGTCCCTGGTCGGATACTCGACGCTCGGCGACCTGATCACCGGCCGCAACGTCTTCGGCGATGACGGCGTCGTGGCGGGCGCGATCGTCGTCGCCCTGCTCGCGGTCTTCGCCGAGCTCCTCCTGGCCGGGGTTCAGGCTCTCGTGACCCCTCGCGGCCTGAAATTGCAGCGGGCGGCCTCGCGCGCATAGGATCTGCACGTCGCGGGTAACGCGGCGTCATTCGATCAGAGGGGACTCAACATGACATCCGCCCGCCCACGACGGCTCTTTGCCATTGCCGCCGTTGCCGCGCTCGCACTCGGAATCGCCGCCTGCGGATCGAGCAGCTCGTCCAGCTCGAGCACCAGCGGTTCGACCACCACGGCGGGCTCCGGCTCGCTCATCCAGTCGAACCCCGCCAACGGCAAGGTGACCCTGACCGTCGGCTCCAAGAACTTCACGGAGGAGTTCGTCCTCGGCGAGATCTACGCCCAGGCGCTCCAGGCTGCCGGGTACAACGTCAAGAAGCAGCTCAACCTCGGCTCGGAGACGATCGCCCTGAAGGCGCTCAAGGACGGGGACATCAGCGGCTATCCGGAGTACACGTCGACGGCGCTCGGCACGTTCTTCGGGGTGCCCGCTCAAAAGATCCCCTCGGACGCGACGCAGGCGTCCGACATGGCGAAGGCCGACCTCGAGAAGCAGGGGCTGACGTCCTTCGCGCCGACCCCGTTCGCCGACTCCAACGCGGTTGGGACCCTCACGTCGACGGCTAAGAAGCTCGGCCTGAAGACGATCTCCGACCTCAAGGGCAAGTCGCAGAACATGACCCTCGCGGGCTCGCCCGAATGCCGGGCGCGAATCGACTGCCTCGCCGGCCTGGAGAAGAACTACGGCCTGACCTTCAAGAAGTTCACGCCCGTCGACATCGGCCTGCGCTACACGGTCCTGGACAAGGGTGACGCCGACCTGTCGATCCTGTTCACCAGCGACGCCCAGCTCTCGCAGGGCAACAAGTACACGATCCTCCAGGACGACAAGGGCCTGATTCCGGCCGGCAACCTGATCTTCATCACCTCGCAGAAGGTGGCGAAGCAGGCCGGCCCCGATTTCCAGGCGACCATCGAGAAGGTCCAGCAGAACCTGACCCTGCCGGTCATCCAGGAGCTGAACGCGCGCGTCGACATCGACAAGGAGACGCCCGCGGCAGCGGCGACCCAGTACCTGAAGAGCTCGGGCTTCATCAAGTAGCCGCGAGACGACGATCGAACAGGAGACGCGTATGAGGACCGCTGCAACCGTGGCGATCTGCTTGGGGCTGGCCCTCCTGGCCGCCCCGGCGCTCGCGAAGCCGCTGCCCGACCTCAGGCTGACGAAGATCTCGAATCCCCAGGCGACAGCCACCCCGGGGGATCAGGTGCCGATCAGCGACAAGGTCAAGAACGCCGGCAAGGCCACGGCCCGGAAGAGCACGGTCCGCTTCTATCTCTCCTCGGACACGAGCAGGGGCTCAGGGGACATACGCATGATCGGGGACGAGTCGATCATCAAGCTCAAGGCGGGTGTCGTCGCCAAGGCAAGCGGCAGCTTCGCCATCCCGCTCGAAACGCCCGACGGCTCGTACTTCGTGATCGGCTGCGCGGACGACACTCACGTCGTGCACGAGTCGAACGAGAACAACAACTGCCGGAGCTCGAAGACCTCAGTCGCAGTGAACGGCTAGCGGCGCGGCCGTGGCACCAAAGCTAGGCATCTACCTCGGCTACTGGGGCATCGGCCCGCGTGGCGACGAGGCGCTGGAGATCGTCCGCGCGGCCGAGAAGGCCGGCTACGACTCCGTCTGGGTCGCCGAGTCCTACGGCTCCGACGTGGTCAGCGTGCTCGCGTGGCTGGCGCCGCAGACCAAGACGATCCAGCTCGGCGCGGCGATCATGCAGGTTCCGGCTCGGCCCCCGGCCGCGGCCGCGATGGCGGGCGCGACCATCGACGCGCTCTCGGGCGGGCGGTTCATCTTCGGCTTCGGGCCGTCGGGGCCCCAGGTCTCGGAGGGCTGGTACGGCGTCGACTACGCAAAGCCCTGGGGACGGACCCGTGAGTACGTGGAGGTCGTCCGCGAGATCATCGCCCGCGAGGGTCCGGTCGAGCACCATGGCGAGCACTACGAGCTCCCGCTGGCGAACGGCAGCTCGGGCCAGGGCAAGGCGCTGAAGCTCAACTTCCATCCCCTTCGCAACCGCATCCCGGTCTTCCTTGGGGCGATCGGGCGCAGGTCGGTCGAGCTTGCCGCGGAGATCGCCGATGGCTGGATTCCGATCTTCTTCGACGTCAACTCCTTCGAGTCCGCCTGGGGCGAGCACCTCGAGGCGGGCTTCGCGAAGGGCGGACGGGCGCGCTCCGACCTCGAGATCTCGCCGTCGCTTCAGGTCGCGATCGACGGCGACCTCGACGCGGCCCGCGGGTTCGTCAGGGCCGGCCTGCTGCTCTACCTCGGGGGGATGGGCAGCCGCAAGACGAACTTCTACGTCGACCTGGCTCACCGCTTCGGCTTCGGCGACGTGGCCGACGAGGTCCAGTCGCTGTACCAGGACGGCAAGCGCGACGACGCCTTCAACGCGATCCCGGACGAGCTGGTCGCGGCCACCTCCCTGATCGGGACGGAGGCTGAGGTCGCCGAGCGCCTCGAGCGTTTCACCGCCGTCGGCGTCGATCGCCTCATCATCACCGCCGTGCAGCCGAACCTCAGCGAGCGCCTGCATACCATCGAGCGCCTCGCCGCGCTGAACGTCTAGATGATCGATTCCGAATCAATCATCTAGGCTCCCGCGCGCTTCCAGGATCGATGAACGTCGGGGTTCCGAAAGAGTCAGCCGAGGGCGAGCGCCGCGTGGCGCTCGTTCCCGACGTGGCGAAGACGCTCGCCGCGAAGGAGATCGACGTCGTCGTCGAGTCCGGCGCGGGCGAGGGCTCCGGCCACCCCGACGATGCCTATACGGAGGCGGGTGCGACGATCGGCGAGCCGTGGGCAGCAGAGGTCGTGACCAAGGTCGCCGTCCCGACTCTCGATGAGATCGGCAAGCTCAGCTCGGGCCAGGTCTACATCGGCCACCTCGCTCCACTCACCTCGGGCGAGACCACCCGGGCGCTGGCGGCAGCTGAGGTGACGAGCTTCGCGATGGAGACAGTCCCGCGGATCACGCGGGCTCAATCGATGGACGCCCTCTCCTCGCAGGCCAACGTCGCGGGCTACGCGGCGATGCTGCTGGCCGCGCGCGAGGCGGGCAGGCTCTTCCCGATGATGACCACGGCCGCCGGCACCGTCGCCCCGGCAAAGGTCCTGGTTCTCGGCGCGGGCGTCGCCGGGCTTCAGGCCATCGCAACAGCGAAGCGGCTTGGCGCGGTCGTCTCGGGCTTCGACATCCGCCGCGCGGCGTGGGAGCAGATCAAGAGCCTCGGCGGCCGTCCCCTCGAGCTGGACTTCATCCCGGACGCCGAGGACGAGGGCGGCTACGCCCGCCCGCTCACGGACGAGGAGAACGAGCAGGTCCGCGAGGCCCTTGCGGAAAACGCCAAGCGCCAGGACGTCATCGTCACGACCGCCCAGATCCCGGGGCGGCCGGCGCCGACGCTGATCACCGCGGATGCCGTCCGCAACATGGCGCCTGGCTCGGTGATCGTCGACATGGCGGCGGACTCAGGTGGCAACTGCGAGCTCTCGAAGCCGGGCGAGACCGTCGTGGAGAGCGGCGTCAAGATCATCGGCCCGTCGAACCTCCCAAGCCAGATGGCGTTTCACGCCTCGCAGCTGTACGCGAAGAACATCGAGAACCTGCTCGGGTTGCTGGTGGCCGAGGATGGCTCGCTGAAGCTCGACTTCGACGACGAGATCGTCGCCGGGGCCTGCATCACCCACGCGGGCGAGATCCGCAACGAGCGCGCCAAAGAGGCCGCCGAGAAGGGCTCCTGATGGACCTGCTGACCAAGATCACGATCCTCGTCCTGGCCGCGTTCGTCGGTTTCGAGGTGATCTCGAAGGTGCCGACCACCCTGCACACGCCGCTGATGTCGCAGACCAACGCGATCCACGGAATCGTGCTGCTCGGCGGGCTGATCGTGGTCGGCCTCTCCAACGACGTCCTCGACGAGGTGATCGGGACGATCGCCATCGCCTTCGGAACGATCAACGTGGTCGGCGGCTTCATGGTCACCGACCGCATGCTGGGCATGTTCGTCCGCAAGCCCCCGAAGAAGGACGCGGCCGAGAAGGACTCGGGCTCGTGAGCCTGCCCCTTGCCGCGCTCTCGCCGAGCTCGGACGTCGTCAAGGCCCTCTACATCGTCGCCTTCTCGCTGTTCATCTACGGAATCCGGCAGGGCACGCACCCGACCACCGCGAAGCAGGGCAACCTCATCGCGGCGGGCGGCATGGCGGTCGCGGTTGCCACCACGCTTGCCCTCCAGGGCATCGGCAACTGGGGCCTGATCGCCGTCGGGCTCGCCGTCGGCGCGACCGTCGGCGCGGTTGCGTCCAAGCGCGTCCAGATGACCGCCATGCCGCAGATGGTCGCGCTATACAACGGCGTCGGCGGCGGGGCGGTGGCCCTCATCGCCTGGTCGGAGTTCCGCCACGACCTCGCGCTCGGCGGCTCCATCCCGCTCGACGTCTTCATCCCGACGTTGCTTTCGATGGTCATCGGCTCGATCTCGTTCTGGGGCTCGAACATCGCCTTCGGGAAGCTTCAGGGGATCGTCTCCGGCCAGCCGGTGAAGCTCCCCGGGCAGCAGGTGCTGAACGCCCTGCTCCTGGTGGGGATCGTCGCCGCCTGCATCGTCCTCGGCATCGACCACGACTCGAGCCCATCGCAGGCGCTGTTCATCGCCGTGCTGATCGCCGCTGCGCTGCTCGGCAACCTCTTCGTCCTGCCGATCGGCGGGGCGGACATGCCGGTGGTCATCTCGCTCCTGAACGCGTTCACCGGCCTTTCCGCGGCGTCCGCGGGAATCGCCCTCGACAACGTCGCGCTGATCGTCGCCGGGACGCTCGTCGGTTCCTCCGGAACGATCCTGACGCTGGAGATGGCGACGGCGATGAACCGCTCGGTCGCCAACGTCCTCTTCGCCGGGTTCGGGGCGCTGCCGGCCGGCGGGGCGGCCGGTGGTGGAGAGGAGCGCCCCGTGACCTCGATCGGAGCGCAGGACGCCGCGATCAAGCTCGCCTACGCGGACAGCGTCGTGATCGTGCCGGGTTACGGCATGGCGGTCGCACAGGCCCAGCACGCCGTCAAGGAGCTCGCGACGGCGCTCGAGAAGCGCGGGGTGGAGGTCAACTACGCAATCCACCCGGTCGCGGGCCGGATGCCGGGCCACATGAACGTGCTGCTCGCCGAGGCGGACGTTCCCTACGAGAAGCTTCGGGAGATGGAGGACATCAATCCGGAGATGCCCCAGACCGACGTGGCCGTGGTGATCGGGGCAAACGACGTGACCAACCCCGCGGCCAAGAACGACGCCTCGAGCCCGATCGCGGGCATGCCGATCATCGAGGTCTCGGAGGCTCATCAGGTGATCGTCATCAAGCGCTCGCTGAGCCCGGGCTTCGCGGGCATCGACAACGATCTCTTCTACGAGCCGAACACGTCGATGCTCTTCGCCGACGCCAAGCAGGCCGCGGCGGACATCGCCGGCGAGCTCGCCGACCTTTAGCTCGCCTGCAGAACGACGAAGGGCCCCGTTTCCGGGGCCCTTCGTCTTGCCGAGAGTCGCTGGACGACCTTGGCTAGTTCGTCATCTTGACGCTGGGGCTGGAGGCCGACTGGCAGTCAGGGGTGCGGTTGACGTGGGCGTAGAACTTGCCGGGCATGTGGCCGGAGTTCCCGGTGTTCCACATGACGCCGTCGCCGTTCGGCTGCGCGATGTCCATCCCGATCTTCTGATCGGAGTGCGGATCCTGCACGGAGCCGAGCTGCTTGAAGAGGACCACCTTCCGGTTGTTGGCGCACTTCTGCGTCTTCGCGCTGGACACGTAGCCGTAGAAGCCGTCGCTCTCGGGGATGATGCTCACCTTCGTGGGTGCCGGGCCGCTGGCCGAGGCCAGAGCCGGAACCGCGGATCCGGCGCCGAGCGCCAGGACGGCGGCGGCGACCAGGCTGCGGCTGAAGAGGCGGGGGCTGCGGCGTGTGGTGTTCTGGTTCATCGGGATTCCTTTCGTCGTTTTCAACTATCCGATGACCAGAGCATCGCCCGAGATGGCCCTCGCGGCCAGGGGCCCTGAGGCGGAACGTCGACAGCCTGCGGGGTGAGAGCGCTCACCCCCAGGGTGGGCGGGCTCGGGCCCGAGCGCAGCTACTTGGAGACGATCTCGCCGGTCTTCGAGCGCCGCAGGCGCGGCACCAGCCAGCCCACGAGGATCCCCAGGACCACGGCGAGCAGGAGGGCGAAGATGAGCGGCATCCTCGCCTTCGCGAGGAAGAAGTGGACCTCCACGCTCTGGGCGTTCTGCCCCACGAAGATCACGAGGAGGAGGACGATCGTGCCGATCAGCCAGTGCCGCCAGTTGCTCTGGCCGCTGCGGAGCGTCGGCAGCGGCGGCGGCGTCTCGCGGGGTGCTTGTCCCTCCACGGCCTCGACTCTAAACGTTGACGAAGCCCAGAACACGCGCGCGCCCGGCGTTTCTAGCGTCTGGCCATGCGCATCAGGGGCGAGTCCGGTCAGAGCACGGTGGAGTGGGTCGGGCTCGTTGGGCTCATGGCCGGCGCATTCGCCGTGCTCATCGCGCTTGCCGGGCCCGAGCTGCCCGGGCTTGCGCTGGCGAAGGCGCTCGCGTCGTCGATCGCCTGCGCGGTGCGCCTCGCGGACGGCTGCGCCGGCGCCGACGATCTCACCGCGGCATACGGCCCGGAGGTCGCCGCGCTCGTCCGCAGGGACGCTCCCCGCCTGGTCTACGAGCCGCGCTCGAGCGCCCTGCCGGTCGACTTCCGAAGCTGTCGCGGCTCGCTGTGCGGGAACGGTGCGCGCGCCGGGCCGGTGAGAAAGTCGAATACCGGCGAGCCGGCCGCCGCGTTCGTGCACGTCGTCGACTGCCGGCCCGAGGCGGTCCAGGTCACCGAACGCGCCGGCTTCGACTGCTCGGGGCCGCGCGCCGGCAACGTCTACGTGCAGTACTGGCTCTACTACGAGGACTCGACGAGCCTGCGCGA
The DNA here is from genome assembly GCA_033856015.1 of Solirubrobacterales bacterium. GTDB lineage: Bacteria > Actinomycetota > Thermoleophilia > Solirubrobacterales > 70-9 > JAWVFM01. Next base: position 770 of record JAWVFM010000209.1, on the reverse strand, counting down.
CCTCCCGGGCGACGTGGGCTTTCACCAGGACGACTGGGAGTCGTTTCAGGTCCGGGTGACGCCGGCCGGCACGGACGATCGTGCGAGCTCCCACAACGGCTACAACTACGACGGCGGCGTCGGCAGCTGGCTCTCTGACGCCGGCATCGTCCACCGCTCGGCCTGGGGCGCCGCGACCGGGCTCGAGTACGTCTCCGGCGGCAGCCATGCCGGGCACGTCCACGAGGACGACCCCGGCCGTCCCAGCCGCTGGACGCCCCCGGGCGCGCTGGAGCTGATCCCGATCGAGGCCCTCTCGCAGGCCGCCCGCCGCACGCGCTTCGCGATCACCCCGCCCTGGCACAAGGACGTCTACCGCGACCCCGAGAGCGAGGGGACGTGAGCTCGGGCCGCCGGCTTGCACGGTTCCCCGAGAGCCCGTATCTTCGTTCGTGGCTGCAGGGGAATGTCGAGCGTTACCGACAACCACCGCGTGCGCCGGCTTGCGCTCGTTCTGGCGCTGGCGGCGGGCGCGCTCGCGTTCGCAAGCGCGCCGGTCGGCGCGGGCGCCACGGCGCGTGGTGGCGGTGTCGGGTTGCCCGGGGGAGGGTCCGGCTCCGCAGGCGTATTCGCCGGCCAGGGGATGTGGATCTGGTACGTCAGCGCATCCAACAACGGCAACGTCAAGTCGATCATCCGCAAGGCGCACAACCACGGCATCCGCACCCTGTTCATCAAGAGCGCCGACGCCACGAACACCTGGAGCCAGTTCACCCCCAGGCTGGTCAAGA
>JAWVFM010000208.1:0-4645 GCA_033856015.1 Solirubrobacterales bacterium | reverse complement strand
CACCAGAACGACGAGTTCTTCCTGAGCTTCCTCGACGCAACCCACCTGGCCACCGCAATCGTCCTCTTCGGTTTCTTCTTCAAGGACTGGATGCGGATCTTCCGGGGCCTCGGCCGCTCGCTTCGCGACCGGGTGATCGCGGAGGACGACACGGACGCGCGGCTTGGCTGGCTGCTGGTCGTCGGGACGATCCCGGCCGGGATCCTCGGCCTGGTCCTCGAGCATCCGCTGCGGAGCCTTTTCGCCTCGGGGCAGTCGGCCGCGGCGTTCCTCATCGTCAACGGCGTCCTGCTGCTCCTGTTCGAGCGGTGGCGCCGGCGAGCGCCCACCGCGGACGACCACCTCGGCGACTCCGATGCGCGGATCGCCAAGCTCTCCTGGCGCGAGGCGATCGGAGTCGGGACGGCGCAGGCGGCCGCGCTCGTCCCGGGCATCTCGCGCTCGGGCATCACGATGGGCGGCGGGCTCCTCTTCGGCCTCTCCAACGAGGACGCGGCCCGCTACGGGTTCCTGCTCGCGACGCCGATCATCGGCGCGGCGGCCGTCCTGAAGCTTCCGGACCTGTTCGGCTCAGCCGGCGACGGCGTGCGCGGCCCCGCGCTGGCGGCGGCGCTGTGCGCAGGCGCCATGACCTACGTCGCCGTGAAGTTCCTCCTGCGGTTCTTCGAGTCGAACCGGCTGACGCCCTTCGGCTACTACTGCATCGCCGCCGGCGTGGCGACGACGCTGATCTTCGCCCTGTAGTCGCCGGAGGCGGGCTCAGCCCACCGCCGGCGTCTCCTGCTCGGGCGGGGGCTCGGAGTCTGGCGTCTCGACGGGATCCGGGACCGGGTCCTCCACCGGGTCCGGCGGCGAGATCGGATCCTCCACCGGGTCGGGCGGCGGGTCGTTCTCGGGAACCGGGGTCTCGGGGACCGTCGGCGACTCGGGGGGTTGGCGGATGGTGTCGTTCACGTTCTCTCTCCTCGGTAGTTCGCGTACGGAGTCCGATACCCGCCGGGCCGTGAAGCCAAGCCGTGCGGCCGTACCCTCACCGGTGCCCGGTAGCCTGGCGAGATGACCGAACACGAAGTGAGCTCAGAGGATTTCGACCGTCTCAAGCGCCATGAGGAGGAGCGGCGGCCCGTCGAGGAGGCAGGCGGCGGCGTCTCCGAGGGCTTCGAGCAGGCGGAGAAGGACCTGATCGAGAACGCGAGCCACGAGAGCGACAGCAGCTCCGACCCTGCGCACCGCGCCGGCAAGCCCGAGGATCGGGCGGGCGACGCCGAGTTTGGCGAGAGCGACGCGGAGGAGCAGGAGGACCTCTAACCCCGGCTGAGCGAGCGGGCCGGCACGGACCGGGCTCGCATGAGAGGATCGCGTCCGTCATGGGGTTCATCCAGCCCGCGCCGCCGCCGGTTGACGTGGAGGAGTGGCGAAAGCTGCCGCACCTCGCGCGCCTGCGGCCCCTCGTCCAGGACTGGGGCGTTAACGGCTTCGGCACGCCCGAGGCCGTCTACCTCCTCTACCTCTTCAAGCTCGTCGTCTTCTCGCTCGGCGCGGCCCTGGTCATCTCCGGGACGTCCGGCCTTGGCGGGCTCGGCGACGTCAACCAGTGGTGGACGCAGCCGATCGTCTGGCAGAAGCTCGCCGTCTGGACGCTCCTCTGGGAGGGAATCGGGCTCGGCGCCGGCTCGATGCCGCTCACCTTCAGGTTTCTCCCGCCGATCGGCGGGATCATCTATTGGCTGCGGCCGGGAACCGTGCGCCTGCCGCCGTGGCCCGAGCGAGTGCCCCTGACGAGAGGGTCGACGCGGACCCTCGTCGACGTGGTCCTCTACGCGGGCGTCCTCGTCACCGGCGGCTATCTGCTGCTGGCCAACGGCCAGGACGTCGCCGGCACGACCGCGGGCCGGCTGGATCCTGCCGCGATCGCGGTCCTGCTCGGCTTCTGGGGCCTCCTGGGGCTTCGCGACAAGGTGTCGTTCCTGGCGTTCCGCCCGGAGGTCTACGGGTTCCTGATGGTCGTCTTCCTCTTCCCGCTTCAGAACATGATCACCGGCTCGCAGATCGTCCTCTTCTGCATCTGGTGGGGAGCCGCGTCGTCGAAGCTGAACCACCACTTCCCGTTCGTGGTCTCGGTGATGATCTCGAACACTCCCTGGAACCGCTCGCGCCAGGCCAAGGCCCGGCTCTGGCGCAAGCACCCGGAGGTGATGTTGCCGTCGCGGGTCGCGGCGATGGCCGCGAACCTCGGGACCGTCATGGAGTTCACGCTGCCGCTGCTCCTGCTGGTCACGCAGGGCGGCGTCCTGGGAACGCTCGCCGTCGTCGGGATGATCACGTTCCACGTCCACATCACGTCGACGTTCCCCCTCGCCGTTCCGCTCGAGTGGAATCTGTTCATGATCTTCGGGATCCTCTTCCTCTTCGGGCACTACGGAGCCGCTGCGTTCGCGATCCACAGCCCGATCCTGGTGGTGCTGCTCCTCCTGATCGGCGTCGGGCTGCCGGTCCTGGGCAACTTCCGCCCCGATCTCGTCTCCTTCCTGCCCGGCATGCGCTACTACGCCGGCAACTGGGCGACGAGCCAGTGGCTGTTCCGGAAATCCACGGGCGCTGAACGGAAGCTCGACGCCTCAATCAAGAAGCCGGCGCCGGTGGTCGTCGAGCAGCTGGTGAAGGTCTACGGCGACCGCGAGCTGGCCGAGCTCCTGCTTGCCAAGGGCCTCGGCTTCCGCTCCATGCACTCGCACGGCCGCGCCCTCAACGGGCTGATCTTCCGCGCTGTCGACGACGTCGAGGCCTATGACGTCCGCGAAGGAGAGCTCATCTCCGGCGTCGTCAACGGCTGGAACTTCGGCGACGGCCACTTTCACGATCGCCAGCTCGTCGAGGCCGTTCAGGAGCGCTGCAACTTCGAGCCGGGGGACCTTCGCGTCGTCACCCTCGAGGGCCAGCCCGCGGGGCGCAAGACACAGCACTACCGGATCTACGACGCCGCCACCGGCCTCGTCGAGGAGGGGACGGTGCTGGTGGCCGACATGGTGGAGCGCCTCCCGTGGCTTGACGGATCGACGGCGCCGGACTTCCCGGTTCAGGTGACCGGCGGGCCGGGCGCCGTCCCCGCGGCCGCCGCATGAGCCGGGGGATAGTCGTCGGCGCCGGCCCGAACGGTCTCGCCGGCGCGCTCGAGCTGGCGCGCAACGGCCTGGAGGTCACCGTCATCGAGGCAGCCGAGACGATCGGGGGCGGGACGCGCACGAGCGAGCTGACCGTCCCTGGGGTGCTCCACGATCACTGCTCGGCCTTTCACCCGATGGCCGCCGGCTCGCCCGCGCTCCAGTCCTTCGAGCTCGAGCGGTTCGGCCTCGAGTGGTGCAGCCCGGAAATCGACCTCGCGCATCCGCTCGACGACGGCAGCGCCGGGATCATGATGCGCTCGATCGATTCGACCGCGAACGCGCTTGGCGCCGACGGCGGCGCCTGGCGGGGCCTCTTCCAGGCTCGCTCTCGCGCCTTCAGCTCGATCCTCGGCGACCTCATGCGCCCGATCCAGCACGTGCCGAGGCACCCGGTCCGCCTGGCGCGGTTCGGCATGCCCGCCCTGGCACCCGCAACACTCGTCGCGAGGCGCCTCCAGACGCGCCAGGGGAAGGCGCTCTTCGCCGGCGTGGCGGCGCATGCGCTCAGCCCGCTGACGCGGCCGCTGAGCTCTTCGGTGGGCATGGCGCTCATCTGCGCCGGCCACACGTTCGGGTGGCCTGTGGCGCGGGGCGGCTCCCGGGCGATCACCGACGCCCTCGCCGCGGCACTCGTGGACGCCGGCGGCAGGATCGAGACCGGGCGTCGGGTCTCCGCCCTGGGCGAGGTCGACGATGCCGACGTCGTCCTGCTCGACCTCGCGCCGGCCGCCGTCGCCGAGCTCGCCGCGGATCGGCTGCCGGGACGGGTGGAGCGTGCCTACCGGCGCTACCGCCACGGGCCCGGTGCCTACAAGGTGGACCTCGCCGTCGAGGGAGGCGTGCCCTGGACCAATCACGCCTGCCGGCTTGCGGGCACGGTCCACGTCGCCGGGCCCATCGAGGAGATCGTCCGCGCCGAGGCCGACGTCAACGCAGGGAGGATGCCCCCGCGGCCAATCGTCCTGGTGGGTCAGCAGTACCTGGCCGATCCCACGCGCTCGGCCGGCGACGTCCACCCGGTGTGGGCGTACGCACACGTGCCGAACGGATTCCCGGGCGACGCGGCCGAGACCGTGGTCACCCAGATCGAGCGCTTCGCCCCGGGACTGCGTGAGCGAATCGTCGGGCTCGCGACCCGCAGCACCGCGGAGATCGCCGCCTACAACTCGAACTACGTCGGCGGGGACATCATCACCGGAGCCAACACGCCGGTGCAGGTCCTCGTGCGCCCGCGGCTCGCGCTCGACCCGTACTCCACCGGAATCCCGGGCGTCTACATCTGCTCGGCAGCCACGCCGCCCGGCGCGGGAGTTCACGGGATGAACGGCTACAACGCCGCGCGTTCCGCCCTGGCCGGGGCCTGAGGTGCGCACCGGTCCGGCGTGCTCGGCGTAGACTGCGACGCGCTGTCCTACCCGCCGCCGTGAACGCATTCCGCACCCGCCTGGCCGCCGGCGTCGCCGCCGCGGTGCTCGTGCTGG
>JAWVFM010000207.1:0-2791 GCA_033856015.1 Solirubrobacterales bacterium | reverse complement strand
TTCGAGCGCGAGAGCGCATCGGCGACGTGAATCGCCTGCTCCACGGCGTCGCCGATTCCCTGCGCGGTGCCCGGGTGCTTGAAGTGGCCGGCATCGCCGACGAGTGCCCAGCCGGGGCCGGCGGCGCGGCGGAAGAAGCCGCGCATGAGCGTTTCCGGCGCCGTGACCACGTCGGTGACTAGCTCCGCCTTGTCGAGAACGTCGGCGCTCGGTGCGCGGGCTCGGCGCTCGCCATCGCCCTCGCGCGCCAGGGCTGGGACGTTCTGCTCGTCGACCGCGACGAGTTCCCCAGCACCACGATCTCGACCCACGGCATCTGGCCGAACGGGGTGGCTCGGCTCGACGAGCTGGGCATCCTCGACCGTCTTCTCGCCGAGCACGAGGTCCCCATGAACAAGCAGCGCGTCCTGGGGCTCGGTCACGAATGCGCGGGGGCCTTCACGCCGATCCGCGGGTTCGACCTCGCCATCGTGCCGCGACGGATAGTTCTCGACAAGGCCGGCGTCGACACGGCTCTCGCCGCAGGAGCCAGCGGCGATTTCGGCCGCAAGGTGGTCGGCCTCATCGGCACCGGCACCGAGGAGGACCCTGTGCGCGGCGTGAGCTTCGCCGACGGCGGTCAGGCCCGAGCCCCCTGGGTGTTCGGCGCCGACGGCCGTGGCTCGACCGTCGCTCGCGCCCTCGGCCTGGAGAAGCAGCGGCCGATGCGGGGCGAGATGTCCTTCGCGTACGCGTACTGGAGGGGAATCCCGAACGATGGATACGGCGGCTTCCAGATCGAGCTCGGCCGCGTGCTCACGACCGCCCCGGTCGAGGACGGGCTTCACATGTTCATCGCGGCGGGGCCGCCCGAGATGGTCCACGGCTCGAAGGCGGATCGCCGCCGCGCCTACCTCGAGTTCGTCCGCGGCTTTCCGGAGAGCGTGAGCGCGGACGTTCTCGACAAGGCGGAGCTAGTCACCGACGTGGTCACGGCGCCGGAGACGCTCATGCGCGGCTTCTTCCGCCGCGCCGCCGGCCCCGGTTGGGCACTCGTCGGTGATGCCGGCCACTTCAAGCACCCGGGCACCGCGCAGGGAATCGGCGACGCCGTGGAGCAGGCGATTCACGTCGCCGATGCGCTCTCGCGCTCGAACGGGACCCTCGACGGCTACGAGGCCTGGAGAGATGCTCGCGCGGCCGAGCACTACGAGTGGTCCTTCGCCTGGGGATCGTTCCCCCGTCCCGAGAACGAGGCGATGTTTCGCGGCCTGGCGAGCGATCCCCAGGCCGGCCAAGACCTGCGCGACAGCTTCAGCCGCCTCGTCGAGCCCTCGCAGGTCCTGACCAGCGCACGCCTGGAGCGCTGGTTCGGCGCTCCCAGCTGAAGGGGAAACCGGGCGGAGCGCCGCCGCGGACCCCTAACCTTCCGGGCCATGGAGACGCTCGCCCACGAGCGCCCCGCCGCCGACGGGAAGGAGGCCCCGGCGCCGGCGCGAGCTCGATCGCTTCCGGTTGTCCTGCTTGGCGCGCTTCGGCCCGGCGAGTGGATCAAGAACGTCCTGGTTCTCGCCGGGCTCGTGTTCTCGAAGAAGTTCAGCCACTCGCCGGAGCTGGAGGACGCGCTCGTGACCTTCGCGGCCTTCTGCGCGATCTCGAGCGCGGGCTACCTCTTCAACGACCTGCGCGACGTCGAGCTCGACCGGCGCCACCCGGACAAGCGCCGCCGCGCGATTGCGAGCGGCGAGCTCTCGCCGCGGGCCGCGGTCGCGGCGGCGATCGTCCTGGCCGCCGCTGCCGTCGCCGTCGCCGCGGTGGCGGTCTCGCTCGAGGTCGCCGGCCTCGTGGCGATGTACGGCGTCGTCACCGTCGCCTACTCGCTGGTTCTGAAGCGCCTCGTGATCATCGACGTAATGACCATCGCCTCGCTCTTCATCCTGCGCGTGGTCGCGGGCGCGGTGGCGGTCGACGCTCGCGCCTCGCAGTACCTGCTCGTCTGCACCGGGATGCTCGCCCTGTTCCTCGGCTTCACGAAGCGACGCCAGGAGGCGATCCTCGAGTCGCGGGCGCCGGCTCAGGCCACCAGCCCGACGCGACCCGTCCTCGAGCACTACTCGATCCCGTTCCTCGACCAGATGGTCGCGATGGTCACGGCCACCGCCGTCATCAGCTACGTGATCTACGCGGTGAACTCCCCGCTGATCGGCTCGAAGATGCTGGCGACGGCGCCCTCCGTCGTCTACGGCGTCTTCCGCTACCTCTATCTGATCTACGACCGGGAGGACACGAGGTCGACCGCGGCGATCCTCGCGAGCGACCCCGGGATCATCTTCGCGGGCGTGAGCTGGGCGGTCACCGCGGTCGTGATGCTCTACGCGGTCGGCTGAGCCGGCCGCGGCCCGATAGATTTCGCCGTCCCCATGGATCTGACGCTCACGCCAGAGGAGACGGCCTTCCGCGACGAGGTTCGCGCGTGGCTCGAGGCGAACCATCCCGGGCCCGCGCCGCAGGGTGGCGACCAGGTCCAGTACGAGTTCGAGCGCGAGTGGCAGCGCACGCTGCACGCATCAGGCTGGGCGGGCGTCTCGTGGCCGAAGGAGTACGGCGGCCGCGGCGCGAGCCTCATCGAGCAGTCGATCTTCGGCGAGGAGCTGGCCCGCGCCAAGGCGCCGCGCCCGGCCAACGTCCTCGGCCTCGTCATGGGCGGCCCGGTTGTCATCGCGCACGGCACGACCGAGCAGAAGGAGCGCTTCCTCGAGCCCATCCTGTCGGCCGAGGAGATCTGGTGCCAGGGATTCTCCGAACCCGAGTC
>JAWVFM010000206.1:0-3533 GCA_033856015.1 Solirubrobacterales bacterium | reverse complement strand
GGCGCCGAGGACCCCGGTCGGCCCGTCGGTCCCGCCGCTCGGCCCGGCGACGACGGTGTGCAGGTCGACAGGGGGGCGTGGCAGCTCGCCGGGCGCCGTGACGAGACGCGTCTGAATCTGCCGTGTGCCGACGCCCTCGCGGACCACCAGGTTCCGAAGGACGCCGGTCCGCTCACGCTCGTCGTGGGCGCGAAGGCGCGCGTTCTGCGCCCAGTCGGAGACTGCGTTCCGGGCTCGGTTGTTGGCTTCGGAGGCCAGCTTGCAGTCCGCGACGTCGACCACCTCGGACCAGCTCCCTCGGCGGTGGAACCCGAGCGCGAGCTCGCCCTGGTCCGTCCCGAAGGAGTACTCGAGCTTGTTGCGGTAGCGCCAGGGCTCGACGGCCGCGACGATCGGCTCGCGCTCGAATCCCTCGAGGCCGCCGATCCGCTCCAGCGCCTCCCAGACCTGCCGCTCCTTCTCGGCGACCTGCAGGCCGTAGGGAAGCACCTGCCACGGCGCCCCGGGGCAGGGCTCGCCGCCGTGCACGCAGGCGGGATCGATGCGGTTCGCCGCGGGGCTGAGGACCTCGACGCTCGTGGCCTCGGCGAAGTCCCGGCGGGCACGGCCGACTCTGGCGCGCACGCGATCACCGGGGATGGCGCCGGCCACGAAGACGACGTAGCCGTCCAGGCGCGCAACGCCACGCCCGCCCTGGGCGAGCGACGTCACCTCCAGCTCGAGCTCCTCCCCCTTCGCTGGGCGCTCTCGCCTGATCCTGGCCGCGGTCTCCACGCCTCTATCGTGGCAGGCCGCCGATGTTCGACCTCGACGAGTACCGCCGTCGCTCGGAGAGCTTTCTCGAGGAGATCTCCCGGGAGCACTACCGCCACCTTGCCGGCCACAAGCCCACGCTGGAGATCGACGTCATCTACGCGGGCTACGCGGACCTGTTCGAGCGGGATGCCGTCGAGGAGCTTCGCGCGCTGCCCGGCGACGACGAGCGGCGGGCGCGCTACCTGCTCCACTTCGCCTTCGACGGGTTTCTCGGGCGCCAGACGACACGGCAGGAAGAGGAGCTCGCGGACCTCGAGGCGGCGCTCGAGGTGGAGCTCGATGACGAGAGGGTGGGCTTTCGCCAGGTTGCTGCGGAGCTCGCCAACGAACACGACCCCGAGCGCCGGGCGGCGCTCGAGGCGGCGCGGAACGAGCTGGCGGCCACGAAGCTCGACCCGCTGCACCTGGAGCTGCTCGAGCACGCCCACGGGGTTTGCCGCGAGCTCGGCTGGGCGGGTTACGCCGACGCGCATGCATCGCTCCGCGGCGTCGACTTCCAACGGCTCGCGGCGAAGACCCGCGCGTTCCTGAAGGACACGGACCCCACCTATGCCACGACCGTGGACCCCGAGTTGGAGGCGGTGGGAGTCCCGCCACTCGGCGCGCTCGCGCGCTCGGACCTGCCTCGCCTCTTTCGCGCCGAGCATCTCGACGGGCCGTTCGACGGCGAGCGCATGGTGCCCGCGCTTCGCCAGACGTTGGCGGGCATGGGCATCGACCTGGCCGCCCAGGACAACGTGACCGTGGACGCCGAGGCGCGCCCGACGAAGTCTCCGCGCGCGTTCTGCTCGACCCCGCAGGTTCCGGGCGAGGTCTACCTGGTCGTCGCGCCGGTCGGCGGCCGCGGCGACTTCGACGCCCTCTTCCACGAGGCGGGCCACACCGAGCACTACGCCCACGTGGACGCCGAGCTGCCATTCGAGTATCGGCACCTCGGCGACAACGCGGTCACCGAGTCGTTCGCTTTCCTGGTCGAGCACCTGGTCGCGGATCCCGCCTGGCTTGGCGAGACGCTCGGCATCGAGGACCCCGAGCCGGTCGCGAGCCACGCGCGCGCCGCCAAGCTCATGATGCTTCGCCGCTATGCGGCGAAGCTCGATTACGAGCTCGAGCTGCATGCGGCGGAGCCGAACCTGGATGCGATGCCGCGGCGCTACTCGGAGCTGCTCGGCTCGGCGACACGGGTGCAGTGGCCGCAGGCCTCCTGGCTCTCCGACGTCGACGGCGGCTTCTACGTCGCGTGTTACCTCCGAGCCTGGGCGCTCGAGATGCACTGGCGCGACGCGCTTCGCGAGCGCTTCGGCGAACGCTGGTACGCGAATGCCGCAGCGGGCGACTGGCTTCGCGGGCTCTGGCGCGAGGGTCAGAGGCTGAGCGCGGAAGAGCTCCTAAGCGAAACGCTCGGCGAGGAGCTGGGGTTCGAGCTCCTTACCGCGGAGCTCGGTTAGTCCTATTTCAGGAGCTTCTCTACCTCGTCCAGAACGGACTTCCGACCCTTGCCGCGCCGCTCCTGCGTGCGCACCTTGCGCAGCGAGGCCTTGTCCAGGTCGCCCAAGCGCCTCTTCACCTGGGTGGCGGTCAGCGTGTCGTAGCCGGTGATCGGCATGCCGGCTGTGAGCCCGGCGCGCCGGCGCAGGCGGTCGGCCTGGGCCAGCGGCCCCTCCGCTGCATCGCGGGCCGCCCGGCCGGCACGATCGGCAGCGCGCTCAACGCGCTTGCGCGCGGGCGCTGTGGCCGACTCCACTTCCTTGCGCGCCTGTTCCAGGAGTCGCTCGAGGTCCTTGAGCAGGTCGTCCGTGTACTTGCGGCTGCGGCTCATGAGGTTGGAGACGAGCTCGTTGGCATCCGTCCGGGTCATGCGACCGCGCTTCACGGCGTCGTCGACGACCTCCTGAACGCGATCCCGCGAGAGCGTGACGCTGCGGTCGAGCGCATCGCGGAACGCCTGGACGCTCTTGTCAGCTCGGGCGGCGCTGGGCTTCGAGCGCTTCGCCGTGGAACGTGCCTTGGCGGTGCTGGGCTTCGAGCGTTTCGCCGTGGAGCGTGCCTTCTGTGCCATCGAGTTCCTTCCTGGTCGAACGACGATCGGGGTGCTGGTGAGACCGTACCGCCTGCCGCCGCGAGCGTGTCGAATGCAGGCTGTTTGCGCCGAGCCTCAGCCGGCTTCGAGCTCGAACGTAGCGTCGAGTATCGCGTGGTCGGAGAGCCGGATCGCAAGCCCGCCGGCGCCAACCTCGCGGGTCGCCGGAGGTTCGCGGCGTGGCGCCTCGAGGACGCCGAGCCCGCGCACGAGAAGGTGGTCGATCACATCAGGCGCCGTCGGCGCGGCGAGGCCGTGGCGCCGCGCGAGCTCCTCGTAGAGGCCCGTGGTGTCGGGGCGGAGATTGAGGTCGCCTCCGAAGACGAGCGGCCGCGGGCCGGCGAAGCTCACGGCCGCATCCGCTGCGCGACGGACGTCGGCGGCCGGGTCGTGCTCGGTGGTGCTTGCGTGGAGGTTCGCGACGCACGGGCCTGACTCCAGCCGGGTCAGCGCCATGACGCGCCGCTCGGGCCGCCGGCGTAGGACGAAGGCTCTGCGCTCGGCGATCGCCTCACGGCGAACCAGGGTGAGGTTCGAGCCGCCCTCCCACGAGGCGATCAGGTCGGGGTTGCGCCGGGCGATGGCGCTGGTCAGCGGCAGGAGCCAGTTGCGCGCCGTCAGAACCCGATGTCCCTGC
>JAWVFM010000205.1:0-3477 GCA_033856015.1 Solirubrobacterales bacterium | reverse complement strand
CGCCTGGCGCGACTACCTGACCCTGACCAAGCCGCGGATCATGGTGCTGCTCCTGATCACTGCGGCCGCCGGGATGTTCGTGGGCGCCGGGGGAATGCCGGAGCTCAGCCAGCTCGCCGTGGTCATCGCCGGGGGCGCGCTCGCGTGTGGAGGGGCGAGCGCGCTCAACCACTACCTCGATCGCGACATCGACGGCCTGATGGGGGAGCGGACCGCGAGCCGGCCAATCGTCGCCGGGCGCATCACGGCGCCCCGCGCGCTGGAGTTCGGGCTGGTCCTCTCGGCCTTCTCGTTCGTCCTCCTGGGCAGCCTCGTCAACGTCCTCACCGCCGCGCTGGCGCTGGTCGGCAACCTCTTCTACGTGATCGTCTACACGCGCTGGCTGAAGCGCTGGACGGTCCAGAACATCGTCATCGGCGGCGCCGCCGGCGCAGTGCCTCCCCTGGTCGGCTGGGCGGCTGCCACCGGCAACCTGACCCTGCCGGCGATCTTCCTGTTCCTGATCATCTTCCTCTGGACCCCGCCGCACTTCTGGGCCCTGGCGCTCCTGATCAAGCGCGACTATGCGGCGGCGAGCATTCCGATGCTGCCTGTCGTCCGCGGCGACCGGGAGACGTCGCACCGCATCCTCGCCTACTCGCTCGTGCTCGCGACGACGACGCTGCTGCCGTTCCTCTGGCACACGGTCGGCGACATCTACCTGGCGATCGCGCTCGCCCTCGACGCCATCTTCATCGGCCTCGCCGTCGGCCTCGTACGCGAGACCACCAGGCGCCGCGCCGGGCGCCTCTTTCACTTCTCGCTGCTGTACCTCGCCATCCTGTTCGCGGCGATGGCGATCGACGTCGTTATCGGCTGAGCGCCTCTAGCGCGAGTAGACCGGCTCGCCGCGCCGGCCGTCGGCATGGGCCTGGGCGCCAGGCCTCACCGCGGCGTGTCTCGCGGCGCGCCTTGCTGCGCGCCTGAGGCTTGCCTCGGAGGGCTTGCCCGTGACGAGGTGCGGAAGCCGCATTGCGACGAAGAGCAGCGTCAGGAGAACGGCGGCCGCTGCGATGTTGAGGGCTATGGCTGATGCGATGGTCATCGTTCAATCCTCCAGGTCGTTGTGTTCACCGATCTTCCCGGGCAGCCCTCTACCCAAACTAAGCCGCCTGTAAGAGTTCTTTAAGCCTTGCGCCGCGCCGAAGGCGCAGTGCTCAGCCCGCGGAGCGAAGCGCCGCGCGCAGCGTCCCGAGCTGCTGGGGACCGCGCAGAACCTGCGTGATCGCCCCGCGGGAGTCGATGATGTAGGTGGTCGGCAGGCCATTGATTCCGAACCGGTTGCCGACGACGCCATCGGGGTCGCTGAGGTTCGGGTAGCTCCAGGAGTAGCGGCTCACGAAGGAGCGGGCGCTGGCAAGGCCGTCGCTCCAATCGACGCCGACCAGCCGCGCCTGCCCGTGCAACGTGTGGGAGAGCTGGCTCAGGACAGGCGCCTCCTGGCGGCACGGCGTACACCAGCTCGCCCAGAAGTTGATCGCCGCCGGCTTCCCGCGAAGTGAGCTGAGGCTGACGCGCGGGGGGACGACAACGCCCCGCGGCAGCGCCGGCGCGAGGCGGCCGCTCGAGCTGTTCGACGTCCCGCTGAGCAGCTCGGCGGCGACCAGCGCGCCGATCACCGTGAGGATTGCCAACCCGGTAACCAGGCGTCGGGCGATCGCCTTCTCCTACTGGGAGGCCAGGATCGGCACGTCGTGGACGATCTGCGACGGCTTGAAGTTGGCCGGGTAGAGGGTCGTGATCCGCCCCGAGGCGTCGATCCCGTAGATCAGGGCCGAGTGCTCGACGGCATCGGGAGTCTTCTTGCTCTTCGAGGCCTTGGAGACGATGTTCCAGGCGCTCCAGGTCCGCTCGAGCTGCGGGCGCGAGCCGATCAGGTACTGCATCCGGCCGGTCATCCGGTGGGCCTTCAGGAACGCCTTCACCGTCTTCGGCGTATCGCCCTTCGGGTCGACGGAGACCGCGATGATCTGCATGTCCTTGGCCTGCGGCCCCAGCTCCGACTGGGCGTTGTGAAGGTTGCCGACGATGATCGGGCAGACATCCGGGCAGTGGTCGTAGATGAACGTCACCAGCACGGCCTTGCCTCGGTACTGCCGGATGTTGACCGGCTTCCCGAGCGAGTCTTCGAGCTTCAGCGGCGGCGCGGGTTTCGGTGGGCTCGCGCTGACCCCGGCGAACTTGGTCGTCGAGGTCGAGGTCGAGGTCGAGGTCGTGGCCTTGGCGGCGGGAGCGCTGCCGCCTCCACCGCAGCCGGAGACCGCGATCGCCAGCACGGCCGCAGCAATCGCTGTCGAGCTGCCGCGAGCCCTGAAGGCCCCGCCAGGACCGGTGTTGGAGTGCCGCACCGTCCCGCAAGTATGGCGAGTCGGACCGCTCGGCCTGGCCGGGAAGCGCGAACCGCCGCGCGCCGGGTCACTCAGGGTGGCGACGCCGCAAGAGCAGCACGTACCACACGAGCAGCACGATGACCACGGCGAGCGGTACCGCCCAGGTGAGGATCCCCTGAGCCGCGATCGAGGTGGCGAGCGTGAGCATTGGGAGCATCTGCATGGTCCTCCTCGTGTCTATGGGTTTCCGGCCAGCGAGCCGGCTCGCGGTGGGGTGGGGCGAGAGCGCTTGGGCTCGAGCCAGCGGTAGACAATGACGACGAACGCGATCGTGAAGGGTACGGATCCGGGCACCCACATCACCCCGGCAGCGAGCTGTTGATCGCTTAGCGCTGTGATCCCGCCGGGCCGGCTGGCGAGCTCCGCATAAGGGGAGTAGAGAGGCGAGGTCGAGAGGGCCAGGACGATCGCGAGGATCCAGCTGACCACCATGGCCCCGCCCACGTAGCCAGCGCGCACGGTCTGGGTGAGGCGCGAGCGCCAGGGAGGCGAGTCGATCACGCGAGTCCAGAAGAGCAGGCCTGTGGCGAAGAACATCGCGTGCTCGGCGGCGTGGATGGGCGGCGAGCGAAGCGTCGCGTCGTAGGCGAACGGCAGATGCCAGGCGATCAGGTTGACGTTGAAGGCGAGCCATGACGGCAGCGGGTCCGCGAGCACGCGGGCCGCGCCCCGAAGCGGGGCGAAGAAGCGCCGGGTGGCGAGGCTGCCGGCAACGCGGCGCCGGGTCTCGAGCGGGAAGCCGTGCCACATCCGGTTCCACGGTCGCGCGAGAGCGAGCAGCGAGGGAGCGACCATCAGCAGGAGGACGTGTTGAACCATGTGGACCCAGAGCAGCTTGTCGGCGAGCCCGTCGATCGGGGAGTCGAGCGCCACGATGATCGTCGCGAGGCCCGCGACGAAGGATCCGGTGCGCCAGCGGCTGCCGGGGCGTGAGGAGCGCGGCAGATGCCGGCCACCGAGCCAGTAGAGCCACGACGCGGCCACCACCCAACCGAGTGCCGGGTCGGCGGTCCAGCTCAGCGCGCCTGGCAGCACCGACATTTCGCCG
>JAWVFM010000204.1:0-3947 GCA_033856015.1 Solirubrobacterales bacterium | reverse complement strand
GAAGTGCCGTCGCGATCAAAGCCGCTGCCACCGCTCCAAGGCGCACGCGCCCGGCTCCACCTGAGTTCCGCGTCATCGGGTCCATCCTCACTTGCCGTCGATTTGCTCCCCGCGCCCTCCTACGCAGCGCGCCGCCGGGCGACTCTACTACCGGTCGACACTCAGCAACTCTGGATCGGCGGTCTCATCTCTGGTTAATGCTCGTGGCGTACGGTCCGTTCGCACTGTGACTGCACGCGTCCTTCTCGTCGAGGACGACGCCGCCCTCGCACAGGCGCTGGCGTTGGAGCTTCGACATCACGGCTACGAGGTTCGCGAGGAGACCGACGGGCCAGCGGCTGTCTTGGCGAACGAGCAGTGGGCGCCGGAGTTGGTGCTGCTCGACCTCGGGCTGCCGTCGCTTGACGGGATGGACGTGTGCAGGCTCCTACGAGATGCCTCAACGGCTCCGATCATCGTCATCACTGCCCGGGAGGGGATCGATGATCGGGTTCGGGCACTCGATGCCGGCGCTGACGACTACGTCGCAAAGCCCTTTTCGCTTGAGGAGTTGAGGGCTCGGATTCGCGCTGCTCTTCGCCGCTCTCGGCCGGAACGGGAACGGCGCCTGGAGTTTGGCGAGCTTGAGCTCGACGCCGACACTCGCACTGCGAGCTGGTCGGAGGAGCCGATCGAGTTGACCCAACGGGAGTTCGACCTGTTGGAGTTTCTGATGCGCAACCCGCGCATCGTCCTGAGTCGTTCGACCCTGCTCTCCGAGGTGTGGGGCTACGAGTTCGTCGGCGGGTCGAACACGGTGGACGTCTACGTTGGCTATCTGCGAAGGAAGCTTCGTGACGCAGGCGCGCCGGCGATAATCGAGACGGTTTGGGGAGTGGGGTACGCGCTACGCCCGCACTGAGGGCCCGCCTCGGCTTACGGGCCCGGTTCGCGTTGCTCGCGGCGCTGCTGGCCCTGCTCGTTTCCGCCTCGGTGGGGCTGGTCGGCTACCTCGCGCTGCGCCAGTCCCTCTTTAGCCAGGCACAGCGCCAAGCCGGCGACCAGGCAGCACAGCTGCGCTCTCTCGTCGACACGACAAGCCAAGGGAGGCAACGCCCCGAATCTGGACAGCAGGGCAACAGGGTCAGCATTGGTGATCCATCGCTGACCCATGACTTCGCCCGGGCCGGGCTCATGGTCTCGATCTACCGACTCGGCGGGCAGTTGATTCAGGCCACCGACGGCGCCGCGGGGATTGCGCTGCCCTCCTCCACACGCGCCGCCTGCCTGGAGGCGGGTCAAGCCGGCGCGCGCCTCGACCAGCCCCAGCTGGAACTCAGCTGTGTACGGGTCGGTCCGGCATCCTCGCCTGTGGGGCTGATCGTCGTGGGGGCTTCACTTCACGACGCCTTCGAGTCGCTGAACAAGCTTGCTACGGCGCTTCTGATCGCGATCGCCGTCGGATCGGTCATGTCAGTGGTCCTTGCCTTTGTGGCTGCGCAGCGAGCCCTGAGGCCTGCGCGTGAGATCGCGGCGACCGCCACGGCGATCAGCTCCGGTGACCTATCCCGCCGAATCCGCTACCAGGGTCCGCGCGACGAGCTGGGGGGCCTCGCCGACCTGCTGGACGCCGGCTTCGCCGAGCTCGAGCGGGGTGCTTCACGACAACACCAGTTCGTGGTCGACGCATCGCACCAGCTGAAGACCCCGATCGCGGCGATGCGCGCAAACGTTGAGCTCTTGCGTGATTGGGCTGGTGTGAGCCCGAGCGCGCGCGGCGTCGCGCTCAGCTCGCTGGATGCCGCCACACGCGCGGCCGCTCGCGTGGTTGGCGATCTCCTCTACCTCGCGGGCCTTGAGCGGAAGCCGGCCAACGTGACCTCGCGGGTTCGGTTTGACCAGGTCGTGCTCGGCGCCATGCGAGAGGCGCAACCGCTTCGGCCGGAGGTTGCGATTCGTGTCGAGAGGCTCGACGAGACCGAGGTTCGCGGCGATGAGCTTCGTCTTCAGCAGCTGATCGTCAACCTGCTGGACAACGCGCTTCGCGTCAGCCCCGGCGATGGCGAGGTCGTGCTTGCCCTGGAAGGCCTGCCGAGCACGGCACGGCTGACCGTCGGCGATCGAGGCCCGGGAATTCCCCCCGACCAGCTCGAGCTGATCTTCGAACGCTTCCACCGTGCAGATCACGCGGGGAGCGAAACGAGAGGGGGTGGCGGTCTCGGCCTCGCGATCGCCCGGAGCATCGCCCATGAACACAACGGCGAGCTCCACGCCCAGAACCGCGCGGGCGGCGGCGCACGGTTCCTGCTGGAACTGCCGCTCACGCAAGTTCTCACCGAATCCACATCTCCCTCTTAAAGGGATTTCAGCGCTGCGGCCTAGCGTCACCGGGACCGTTGTCAATCGGTTCAACCAAGAGGAGCTAGACATGACAGCAACCACGCGGATCAAGAAGGTCCTGGCGGCCACCGCCGCCCTGGGTGCCCTCGCCGTTGGCGGGGCAGCAATCGCCCAGGCCGGTGGATCGGGTTCCCAGGCCGGTCCTGTCAACCAACCCCAGGCCCAGGTCTCCGGCAGCGAGTCGGGTTCGGCCAACGACACCGACAACGTCCAGTCGGGGGATCAGAGCGGTCCCGACAACCAGGCCCAGGGCAACGACTAGCCCGGACGCCCAATGACGATGAGGCGGCCTCGCTCCGGCGGGGCCGCCTTTCGCTTGGGGTGGGTACCTATTTGATCTTGGCGGTGAGCTTGGCGCTCTTCGGCTGAGCGCCCAAGGCGCTCGCGCGCACCTTCACCCTGAGGGTGCGGCCCGTCTTTGCGCCCTTCTTGACCGCGACCTTGATCGTCACGGTCCTGCTCTTGCCGGCCGCGAGCCTCGCGATCTTGACGGTGTCCGGCGTCCGGGCGAGCGACTTGGTCACCGCCGTCTTCAGCTTCAGCGCCTTGGCCGGTCCCGGGCCGGCGTTCGTGATGAGGGCGGACACTTTCAGGGTCTCGCCGGCCTTGACCTTCTTACGACTTGAAAGGTTCAGAGCGAGCGTGGGCTTCGGAGGTATGCCGGTGCCGGAGAGCGGGATCGAGAGATCGCCGTCGGCGCTGTCGGAGGAGACGACGAGACTGGCCGACTTGGCGCCGATGCTCGTCGGGGCGAAGGTCACCTGTGGCGCGCAGGTGCCGCTTGCCGGAACCCCGGTCGCGATGCAGCCCGTCGCGTCGACGGAGAACTGGTGGGCATTCGGGCCGGTGATCGACGCGCCGGTCACGGTGCCCGGCACGACCCCGTCGTTGTGGACGGTCACGCCCTGTGACTTGGACTGGCCGACCACCTCTGAACCCAGGTCCGCGGCTATGCCGGTCAGCCGCGGCGCGGCGAGGAAGATGCTCACGGTGCTCTCCTGGATGTTGACCGCGACGACGTCGGGGCCGCCGTCGTCGTTGAAGTCGCCGACGGCAACGCCTTCAGCCAGGTAGCTGCTGTCCTCTTTGGGGATCGGAGTGCCGGGGGCGACCGTGAAGGCGCCGTTGCCATCTCCCAGCGAGACGTTTGCGGCGCTGCTCGTGAAGCCGGTCGAAACGGTGTCGAGCTTGCCGTCGTTGTTCATGTCCACGATGATGGTCTGGAGCGGGTAGCCGAAGTCGGTTGCGAGGTCGCCCGGCGCGTACGCGGTGAGCGGCGGGGCGGTCGCGCTGCCCAGGAACGTGTGCTGAACGGACTGCGTCGAGTAGACGATGTCGGCGTAGCTGTCCCCGTTCAGGTCGGCGCTCGCGAGCGACTTGCCCAGGTCGGTCTGGTCGGCACGTGACGCGGTGTCGAAGGTCCCATCGCCCTTGCCGGGCAGGACAGTGACCGTGGGCGAGATGCTCGAGCCCTGCGTGGCGGCTGCGAGATCTGGACTTCCGTCGTGGTCGAAGTCGCCGATCGCGATTGCGTTGACTTCGTCGCTCGCGTTGCCGGTCGACACCGT
>JAWVFM010000203.1:0-3221 GCA_033856015.1 Solirubrobacterales bacterium | reverse complement strand
AAGAAGAAGCCGAAGCCGGAGTCGAACCTGACGCCCCAGCAGTCGTCCAACACGCTGGTCGACGCCTCCGCATCCGGGGTCCAGGCGGCGTCCGGCGTGACGAAGACGGCCCATGGCCACCCGATCGGGATCCCCGTGTACTACCCGACAAAGCTGGTTCCGGGCGCCGAGTTCGACACCGCCGCGCTGGACGGCGACCAGCTGAACACCCGGGCGCTGACCATCGACGGCGGCGGCGGCCACGCCTACTACGGCTACAAGATCGTCGCCAAGATCCCCTATGGCACCGCCGGCTACAGCTATGACGACTACTTCGGGTTCTCGGGGACGAATTGGCGCGACGCGCCGATCCTCGACAACGCCACCGAGGAGCGGACCGTCAACGGCCGCGACTACCTCCTCTTCTACGACAACGGCCGCCTGCGACAGGTTGGCTGGCGCACCGACACCGGCTCCTACTGGGTCGAGAACGACCTGCTGGAGACCATCACCCCGGACCAGATGATGGGGATGGCCGAGTCGATGACGAAGTACACGCCTTGATGAGCCCGAGTCGCCATGAGTGACCGCGCCCCCGTGGGAGTCGTCGGCGTTGGCTGGGTCGGCCTGGTCACGGCCGCCTGCTTCGCCGAGCTCGGCAACGAGGTGGTCGCGCTCGACATCCTGAGCGAGAAGATCGACGCGCTGAACCGCGGCGACGTGCCGTTCCACGAGCCGGGAATCGCCGAGCTCCTCGAGCGAAACCGCGAGCGGCTCACGTTCACGACGGAGATGCCGGAGCTCCTCGGACGAGCGCGCCTGCTCTTCTGCTGCGTCGATACGCCGCCGACGTACTCGGGCGACGCCGACCTCTCGCGCGTGCGAGCCGTGGTCGGCCAGCTCTCCGGCGACGGCGGCCACACGCTCGTCATGAAGAGCACGGTGCCGGCAGGGACGGGCGCGGCGATCCGCCGCGAGGTCCCCGACCTCGCCTACGTCTCCTGCCCGGAGTTCCTCAAGGAGGGCACCGCGGTCGACGACTTCCTCCACCCTGACCGCGTGGTCGTGGGCTCCGACCCGGGCGACGAGAAGTCCGCGGATGCGGTCGCGGCCCTGTACCAGCCCCTGGGCGGAACGATCGTCAGGACCGACGTCGCCTCGGCGGAGATGATCAAGCTCGCGGCAAACGCGTTCCTGGCGACGAAGATCTCGTTCATCAACGAGATCGCCAACGTCTGCGAGGAGGTGGGCGCGGACGTGACCGAGGTCGCCCGCGGCATGGGGCTCGACAAGCGGATCGGCTCGAGCTTCCTGAAGGCTGGTCTGGGCTACGGGGGAAGTTGTTTTCCAAAAGATGTCACGGCTCTAAAAATGCTCGCCGGCAACTCGGGCTATCACTTCCAGCTCCTGAACTCGGTGATCGAGGTCAACGAGCTTCAGAAGCGGCGCGTGATCGGCAAACTCACCAAACACCTAGGCTCGCTGGCCGGCAAGCGGATCGCCCTTCTCGGGCTGTCCTTCAAGCCGGAGACGGACGACATGCGCGAGGCGTCGAGCCTGGTGCTCTCCGCCCGTCTGCAGGGCGAGGGCGCCGAGGTTGTGGCCTACGACCCGGTGGCAGAGGGTCGTGCCCGCGAGCTCCTTCCGAACGTGGCCCTCGAGGACTCGGCTGAGGCCGCCCTCCAGGGTGCCGACGCGGCGATTCTCGTGACCGAGTGGGCGGAGTTCGGCGAGCTCGACTGGGGCGCCGTTGCCGGCAGCATGAAGACCGCCGTCATCGTCGACGGCCGGAACTTCCTGGATCCCGGCGAGATGCGCGAGGCCGGGTTCGCCTACGAGGGGATCGGCCGCCAGGCGCTCCCGACCGACCGCTGATGCAGGCGCTCGTCCTGGTCGGCGGTGAGGGGACGCGCCTGCGCCCGCTCACCCTCACCCGCCCGAAGCCGGCGCTCCAGCTCGTCGACCGCCCGTTCATCCGGTTCATGGTCGACTGGCTCGGCCGCCACGGCATCGACGACGTCGTCATGGCCTGCGGGTTCCGAGCCGGCCTCCTCAAGGACGCGCTCGGCGAGCGCACGGAGTCCGGCGGCCGCATCCGTTACGTGTCCGAGGACGAGCCGCTGGGCACGGCTGGGCCGATCCGCCTGGCCGCCGACTCCGGGCTGCTCGGCGATCGCTTCATGGTGCTGAACGGCGACGTCCTCACCGACCTCGATCTGACGGCGCTACAAACGTTCCATGCCGAGAACGACGCCATCGCGACCCTCGGCCTCTACCCGGTCGACGACCCGGCCTCCTACGGCCTCGTGCGGCGCGATCAGTCCGGCGCTGTGCAGGGCTTTCTCGAGAAGCCCGACCCGGACGAGATCGACACCGACGAGATCAGCGCCGGGGCGTACGTCCTCGAGCGGGCGGTGGTCAACCTCATCCCGCCCGGCCGCTCGGTCTCGATCGAGCGCGACGTTTTTCCGCGGCTGGTGGGCCAGGGGCTCTTCGGACTGCGCCTCGACGGCTATTGGATGGACATCGGGACCCCCGAGCGCTACCTCCAGGCGAGCTGGGACATCGTCGAGCGGCGCGTCGAGACCGACGTGGAGACCGACGGGACCGGACCGCTCGTCGCCCCCGATGCGTCGGTGGCCGAGGATGCCCACCTCGGGCCGCGCGTCGTCGTAGCGGCCGCGGCCGAGGTCGGCAGCGGGGCGCGGGTGGACGAGTCGGTCATCCTGCGCGGCACGCGCCTCGGCCCGGACTCCGCGGTCACGGGATCGATCATCGGCGAGGGTGTCGAGGTCGGCGAGGGCGCCCACGTCCTGAGCGGGACCGTCGTCGGCGACGGCGCCGTGATCACCCCGGGCGCCCGGGTGGCTGCCGGGTCGCGAGTGGAGCCGTCCGCGGAGGTCGCGGCGTGAGCGCCGGCACGGACCCGCTGGCGGCAATCCGCGAGGTCGACTCGGCCGGCCAGCTCGACGACGTCCTCGCGCTTCCGGACCAGCTCGGCGATGCGCTGTGGCGCGTCGAGTCGGCGCGGATCGACCCGTTCGAGTCAGCGGGCCTCGTCGTCTGCGGAATGGGCGGCTCGGCGATCGGCGCTGACCTGGCCAGGGCCGCCATCGGCGACCGCCTCACGCGCCCGCTCCTCAGCGTTCGCGCCTACGAGCCGCCTGTCTGGATCACCCCCGACCACGCCTTCCTGTGCTCGAGCTACTCCGGCAACACCGAGGAGACGCTCGCCTGCTACG
>JAWVFM010000202.1:0-3500 GCA_033856015.1 Solirubrobacterales bacterium | reverse complement strand
GAGGCGCTCGCCGTCCGCCTGAGAGGCGGTGCCGCCGACGCCGGTCGGGCCGCGGTAGTCGCCGAAGGCTTCGCGGAGGACCGCTGCCCACTCGCCGGTCGTCGCGCCGGCCTTCGCCGCCGCGATCGTCGCCGGCATGATGTTCGCGCTCTCGTCCGCGGCGACGCTCGCCAGGTCGGCCAGAGCCCTCTTCACGGCCGCCCCGTCGCGGTCCGAGCGCCAAAGCTCGAGGGCTTCGACGCACTCGCGCTCGACCTCCGGGTCCGGCGTGAGGATCCCGCCGTCGGCGCCGGCGAGAAGGGGGGAGTCCTCGGTCTCGGTGAACGAGTTCTGGCCGACGACCTTGAGCTCGCCCGCCTCGATGCGGGCCACTCGCTCGCGGTGCGAGGCGACGAGCTGCGCCTTCATGTAGGGGACTGCCTCGACCGCGCCGCCGTGCTCGGCGACGACCTTCATCTCCGTTCTGGCACCCTCGGCGAGCTCGGCCACCAAGCCGTCCATCACCTTGGAGCCGTCAAAGATGTCCGGGTAGTCGAGCAGGTCGGTCTCGAACGCGAGGATCTGCTGGATACGCAGGCTCCATTGCTGGTCCCAGGGGCGGGGGAGGCCAAGCGCCTCGTTCCAGGCCGGCAGCTGGATCGCGCGGGCGCGCGCGTTGCGGCCGAGGGTGACGGCGAGCGCCTCGAGGACGATCCGCGGCACGTTGTTCTCGGGTTGCGACTCGGTCAGGCCGAGCGAGTTGACCTGCACCCCGTATCGCATCCGCAGGAGCTTCTCGTCGGTCACCCCGTAGCGCTCACGGCCGAGCTCCTGCCAAAGCTCGGACATCGCGCGCAGCTTCGCGTGCTCCTCGATGAAGCGAACGCCCGCGTTGACGAAGAACGAGATGCGCCCGAAGACCTTCGGGAAGTCCGCCTCGTTCACCTGGCCGCGGGCCTTGACCTCGTCGAGCACGGCGATCGCGGTGGACAGGGCGTACGCGATCTCCTGCACCGGAGTCGCCCCGGCCTCCTGAAGGTGGTAGCTGCAGACGTTCGTGGGGTTCCAGCTCGGGATCTCGTTGACGGTGAAGGCCACCGTGTCGGCGATCAGGCGCATCGACGGGCCGGGCGGGAACGCGTAGGTCCCGCGCGACAGGTACTCCTTGATGATGTCGTTCTGAGTGGTGCCCGTGAGCTTGGCGCGATCCACCCCGTTTTCCTCGGCCACCGTCACGTAGAGGGCCAGGAGCCAGGCCGCGGTGGCGTTGATGGTCATCGACGTGTTCATCGCGTCGAGCGGTATCCCGTCGAAGAGCGCATGCATGTCTCGCTTCCCGGTGATCGACACGCCGACCTTCCCGACCTCGCCGCGCGCGAGCGGGTGGTCGGGGTCGTAGCCGGTCTGCGTCGGCAGGTCGAACGCGACCGAGAGCCCGGTCTGGCCCTTCGCGAGGTTGCGCCGGTAGAGCTCGTTCGAGCGGCGGGCGTCGGAGTGCCCGGCGTAGGTGCGCATCACCCACGGCCGGTCGGGCTCGGGCAGGCGGTGTTCACCGGTTGCGCTCATGCCTACATCTTTCCGGAAAAGGCACTCCGGGTGGAAATCTGCTCCTTCCGGGTAGCGTGCAGCCCGGTGGCCCGGCTCATCGACGTCATGCATCTCGGCAACGACCGCGTGATCGGCGCGCACGAGCTGCCCGGGGGCCTGATCGTGGACCCGGGGCCGGCCTCGTGCGTGGAAAGCCTCCTCGCCGGGCTCGCCGAGGAGCCTCGCGCGCTCCTCCTCACGCATATCCACCTCGACCATGCGGGTGCCAGCGGCGTGCTGTGCCGGCGCTTTCCAGCCCTGCGCGTCTACGTCCACGAGGTGGGTGCGCCGCACATGATCGATCCCGAGAAGCTGCTGCGAAGCGCGACTCGCCTCTACGGCGACGAGATGGAGCGGCTCTGGGGCGAGGTCGCGCCCGTGCCGGCGGAGCGGCTCACCGCCCTGGGCGAGTCGGGTGACGCCGAGGGGCTTCGCTACGTCCACGCGCCGGGCCACGCGAGCCACCACGTGGCCTATTTGGACGAGGCTTCGGGAGACGCCTACGTCGGCGACGTCGGCGGCGTGCGGATCCCGCCGAGCACGCGGACGTTCGCTCCCACGCCCCCGCCGGACATCGACCAGGAGGCCTGGCTTGGCTCGCTCGACCGGGTGGCCTCCTGGAAGCCGTCTCGCCTGCACCTGACGCATTTCGGCGCCTTCGACGCCGATCAGCAGCTGGAGGCCGCCCGGGTCGCCGTCCGGCTCGCGGCAGAGCGCTCGGAGGCGGGCGACCGCGAGGCCTTCATGGCCGCTCTGGAGGCGGACCTCGGCGAGCAACCGGAGGACGTCGCCGCGCGCTTTCGGCAGGCTGCGCCGCCCGATCAGCTCTGGCAGGGAATGGAGCGCTACTGGCGCAAGCGGCACGAGCGCGAGGCGGCGCGGGACGAATAATGCGCCCGTCGCTTCGTCCCCTCCTCCGGCGCGGTCAATCACTACCCTGATGGTCGCCATGGGAGCCAGAAAGCCCAAGCGACTGGCGAGCGCCGCTGCCTTCGTCGCCATCGGAGTGACGGCGGCCGTCGCCGCCGCTGCGTCGATCGTCATCGTCTACCAGAACAACTTCTCCTCGACCGGTCGCGGGCACCAGCTGACCGGCGTGCAGAGCAAGCACTGCAACAAGCGGGCCGTCAAGGGGAGCCTGACGGTCGACATCAAGTCCGGCCCGGTCGTCTGCGGCTACAAGCTGCCCGTCGAGGGCAGCGGCCGCCAGCCGAAGCAGGATCTGGAGGCCGACTTCAAGCTCACGAAGCAGACTCCCCCGACGCTTCGCAAGCACACCTACTTCGGCCTGCGCATGCGCGCCAACGGGTCCAAGAAGTACTACGAGTTCCGGGTCTTCCCGAAGCACGGCAAGTACGGCATCAAGCGCGTCCCGAACGGTGCCGGCTTCCCGGTCGGCGGCACGAGCAACAAGATCAAGCCGGTCGGCCACTGGAACACGGTCCAGATGCGGATCTTCGGCCACCACCTCCAGGCCTGGGTCAACGGCAAGAAGCTCGCGGACCTGAACGACAAGAGCCCAGGCGACGTCCCGGGCGCCCAGCTCCAGGTCATCGCCGCGAACGGCAAGCACTCCCACAACACCGCCGTGGTGCAGATCGACAATCTCCGCGTATCCGTCCCGAAGCCCTGACCTGACGGCGACCGAGACCATCGAGGTTCCTCGGACCGGCCCGCCCGGTGGCGGCCTCGGCGGGAACTGGATGGTGATCGTCCTGAACGACGATCACAACACGTTCGATCACGTCGCCAGGACCCTGTCGAGGGTGGTGCCGGGCGTCAGCCTGGATGGCGGCTACGCGCTGGCGGACCGCATCCACAGCTCGGGCCGGGCGACAGTTTGGAGCGGTCCCAAGGAGCCGGCCGAGCTCTACTGGGAACAGCTCGACGGCGCCGGCCTGACGATGGCGCCCCTCGAGTCGCACTGAATCCCG
>JAWVFM010000201.1:0-3036 GCA_033856015.1 Solirubrobacterales bacterium | reverse complement strand
TCATGGTATTCCGCGCGCAACCGCTTCGGCAGGCCCTCGTACGCTGCCTCGCGCACAAGCGCGTGGGCGAAGCGAAACGCATCCCCGCCGACTGCCTCCACGGAGTCCGGCTTGATCAGCTGTCTGCGGGCGAGCGAGTGCAAGGTGGCGGCGGCGGCGCTTCGCTCTCCCTCGGGAAGCAACTCGACGACTGCCGCACTGTGGAAGCTGCGCCCCTCCACCGACGCGCGCTCGAGCACCAGACGCTCGCTCGGTTCGAGGGCGTCGATACGGGCCTCAAGCACCGCGCGAATGCTTGGCGGGAGCGTGGCGGCGTGGCCGGACTCTTGCTGCACGGCGACGAGCTGCTCAAGGAAGAGTGGATTCCCTTCCGCTCGCTCGACGATTCTGGCGAGCGCCGGCTGTCCTCGCTGCTCGGCCGCTAGTTGCGCGGCGAGCTCGCATGCGTCGGCTGTCGGCAGCGGCTCGAGATCGACGAGTCGGTGAGTCGGCTGCTCTGCCCACCCCGGTCGCCGTTCGAGGAGCTCCGGGCGCGCCGAGCATAGGAGCAGGATCGGGAAGCCACTCGATGACTCCGCCACGTACTCGAGCAGGTCGAGCAAGGTTGGTTCGGCCCAGTGCAGATCCTCGAACACGGCGATCAGCGGCCGCTTCCGGGCGAGGGCCTCGAAGAGGCGCCGGACGGCCCACGCCGTCTCCCCCGGTGGCGCCGCCCCCTCGGCGGGCCCGATCGCCCCGAGCACCTGGCTTGCGATCACGTCGGCCCGCTCGTCATCGTGGAGGATCTCGCGAAGCGTCGAGCGCGGATCGCCGTCCCCGAGGCCTCGGACGATGTCGGCCAGCGGCCGATAAGTGACGCCTTGTCCGTAGGCGACGCAACGGCCCAGCAGAGCCGTGGTCTCGTCGCCCACGGCCGCGCGCAGCTCGCGCATGAGCCGTGACTTGCCGATCCCCGGCGGGCCGACGACCGTGCAGATCTGGCAGCCTGGCGCGTCACGGATCCCGTCGAGCAGTCCGCGCAGCTCGCCCAGCTCGGTTTCGCGGCCGACGAACGGCGTCGACAGTGCCGGCAACGCGGCATCGTCCTGAGGGCGGAGCTCGATCGCCCGCCACGCACTGACGCGCGCCGTTCGTCCCTTCAACGCCATCGGTCCCAGGGGCTCGGCGCGAACCGCCTGCTCGACGAACCCGTGAGTCTGCTCGCCGATGAGAATCTCGCCGTCCTGCGCTGTCTGCTGGAGGCGCGCGGCGACGTAGAACGTGTCACCCGCCGGATACTGCTCCTTCGCCGCTCCGGGGGCCGCGAACACCTCTCCTGTGTTCACGCCCACGGCGCAACCCAGCTCGATTCCGCGCTCGCGCATCAAGATCTCGCTGAGAGCCGCTACCGCACTGCGAATCTCGAGGGCCGCCCTCACTGCGCGGAGCGCGTCGTCCTCGTGCACCGTCGGCAAACCGAAGACGCCGACGACGGCGTCGCCGATGAACTTGGCGACTCGGCCGCCGTGGCGCTCCACCGCAGAAGTACAGGTCGCAAGGTATTGGTCGAGTACGTCGTGAAAAGACTCTGGGTCGAGACGCTCGGCCAGCGCGGTCGAGGCAGTCACGTCCGCGAAGATCACCGTTACCGTCCGCCGCACTCTGGCGGATCCGTCCATTTGGCTCGTCACATCGGCCCCACGCTCGCTCCGCTCGCCGGCTGGATCCTAGTATCGCCCTTCCCGCCGCCCGCAAGCGAATGTCTTCGCCGTGACTTCCGGAACGTGCAGCATCCGTGGCTTACCCGCGCGGCCAGATGCCGATGTCATGTGCGGGCTTCGCTTGGGCGATCGACGCCCTAATTGCTGTACGTCAACGTTGCTGTACGTCAACGCCTCCAGCCTCGAGACCTCCCTAGTCGACAGGCATGCCGACGAATAAGGGTGGGCCGTCAGCCGTGACGAATGCTGCGTCGATTCGCTGCGCTGCTCGACCCCCTTTCCCACACCAAACGCTACGCAGCTGAGCTGATGTCCGGCACCGCCCTGGATGGATTCGAGTTCACCCTCAACCTGATCACGGGGGGCACCGGTCAGCAACGACTACACGCCGCCGTTCCTCTTCACCGGGACGATCGACCGGATCGAGATCGAACTCGGCGAACCCGGCTTTGATTCCGACGAAGGGGCGAAGCTGCACGCCCGTTTGGCCGCTTCGCTGACCTGCCCTTCGTTAAGGCCTTGGCACATTACCCTTGCAGGGACTCTAGTGGGCGTCGGCGGGGCCCTGACGATAGCGCTTGAGGTGCTGGTACCCAACGACACCGGGGCTTTGTCGGCCTCGGCCATCACGACGTCTTTCGTGATATCAACCGGCTCAGCGATTTTCATCGCCTTCGCGACAGTCTGGTATGCGCTGCGTGAGATCGCACGCGGGGAGGTGGCGACGGAGCTGGAATACGAACGATCAGAGCGCTGAGCGGATCTTCGACAGGCTCAGCCGTCCAGCGTCGGCGGGGGTCGGGGCGCGGCCCAGGATGGCCAGTGCGTCGCGGTCGGCCAGATCCTCGAACGCCTCGAGCGCTGCGGGGTAGTACTCCCGCAACGCGCTGCGCACAGCGTTGGTGTGGCGGGTGCGCGCCCAGATCAGATTCTGATGTGCCCGGGCGGATACCAGGTGTTCGCGATCAACCCGCTGGCCGCGGCACGCTACCGCGACCGCCACTACGTCTCGGGAGCCAAGTCCGATCCCTCCGATGCGGCTGCGGTGCGGGCATCCACCCACAGGCCGCGGTCGGTTTCGATCCCGATCACGACCTGCGCGGCGTCGGCGGCATGCTCGGCGATCAGCTCGTGCAACCGTCCGATCCCGGCGAGTCCTTCGGGTAGCCGCCGCGAGGCGAGCCTGTCGCCGTTGTCGTTCATCAGATGTACGTCGTGATGGTCTTCTGCCCAGTCGTCTCCGACGAACAGCATCGGTGGTCTCCCTTGGTTCGGCGCGGATGAAACCTGTTCGAGCCGAAGGACACCCGGCGGCGACCTAATGGATCAGTGCTCG
>JAWVFM010000200.1:0-4077 GCA_033856015.1 Solirubrobacterales bacterium | reverse complement strand
CGGATCGGAGACCGCCATTCCGCGCACATCGCGCGCGCGCTTGCCGTCGAGGTGTCGCTGATCGGCATCGCGGCCGTTTTGGCCGCAGCAGTCGACGTTCGTCCGGACGCCTTCTCGGGCGACATCGTGATCGCCCTGCTGGCGTTCGCGATGGGCGTTCGGAACGCGACCGTTCGGAGCCTCGGCGTGCCCGACCTGACGACAACCGTCCTCACGATGACGCTGACCGGGCTCGCGGCCGACTCGCCGCCCGCAGGGGGCTCCGGCAAGGGCTCCGCGCGCAGAGTTGCCGCCGTGTCGGCGATGTTGACCGGCGCGGTTGCCGGGGCACTGCTGCTCAAGACGAGCCTTGTCCTGCCGCTGCTCGCAGCGGCCGCGCTCGCGCTCGTCACCTGGCTCGTCTACATCCCCGCCGCGCGGCGCGCCGATACCAGCGTCTTCACCGATACCGATACGAACTAGGAGGAAGCGATGCCCAATCCACCGACACACGACGCCGCTCGACCCGCCATCGCGGTCCTGGGGACCGGCAGGATGGGCGCCCCCATCGCCCGCAACCTGCTCGCGGCGGGCTTCGAGGTGTCCGTGTGGAACCGGACCGCGGAACGGGCTGCGCCGCTCGGCGCTGACGGCGCCAGGCTTTCGTCCTCGCCCGCCGGGGCGGCGGAGGGTGCCGATCTGGTCCTGACGATGCTCGCGGACGGAGACGCGGTCAATGAGGCGATGACCGGCCCCGAGGGAGCCCTGGCCTCGATGCGGCCGGGGGCGGCGTGGATCCAGATGGCGACCATCGGCGACGAATGGACGGAGCGACTGGCCACCATCGCGACCGAGAGGAACGTCGAGTTCGTCGACGCGCCGGTCTCCGGCAGCGACGTGCCCGCTCAGGAGGGTCAGCTGATGGTGCTGGCCTCGGGCCCGGAGGGAATCCGCGCGCGACTGCAACCGATCTTCGACGCGATCGGGCGCAAGACGCTCTGGCTGGGACCGGCCGGAAACGGGACCCGGCTGAAGCTTGTCCTCAACGACTGGCTGGCTTCGCTTACCGAGGGGGTTGCTGAAACGATCGCCCTGACCGAGGCACTCGGGCTTGACCCGCAACTCTTCATCGCGGCGATCGACGGCGGACCGCTGGGGTCGCCATACGCCGTGGCAAAGGCCCGCGCGGCCCTGGCCGGCGAGTTCGACCCGGGCTTCGCCCTGCGACTTGCATTCAAGGACGTCGGACTCGCACTCGACGCCGCTCGCACGCGCCAGCTCGAGCTCCCGATCACGGAGGCGATCTCGCGACGCTGGCAGCAGGCGATTGCCGACGGGCATGGAGACGAGGACGTCTCAGCGGTGATCGCCGTGGCAGGGTCCCGCGCCACGCTCTGACGGGTTGCCTACCGGCTAACCGTCACGCGGTGGAGGATGTGAAGGAGCCGCGAGCCCTGTTTGCTTAGCGCCCAGCGCGTCAGGTGCCCGTTGGTGGTGGTCCGGCAGCCGGCGACGTCCTGCCTGACGAAGTCGTCGGGCGTGTTCCTGTAGCGGAAGCGGGCGAGAACCTCCTGACCGAAATCGGCCGGGCAGGGGATGGGCCCGTGCGGCGGTCGCCCGAGCGCGTCGAAGAGGCGGACGGCGCGGTGGCGGCGCCTGCTGCTGGTGACGCGGTGCGAGCGGGCGAGCGTCCCCGGGCGGCGAGCGTTCAGCCCTCTGTAGCGGCAGACGATCAAGCCCCTGGCTCCCTTCGGGACCAGCTCGTGATGGAGGGCGGGGTAATCCCTGAACCGCAGGCGCCGGTCGTTCTGCGGGCACCGCCGGGCGCTATGGGCTGCCGCCCACGGCCTCGCATTCCCAGCCGGCGCGCCGCTCGCGGAAAGCAGCCCGAGCGCCAGAGCCAGGGCCGTGACCGCGGCGAGTGTCGCTTGACGGGCCATGCAGCGAGACTACGGCGCATGCGGCCAATGGTCACAAGCAACTCAAAGGCAGCGCTGTTCTCGAGTTCTGAGCGCGGTGGCGGCCGACCTCGGCGTTCCGGGTGATCACGTTGCTCACCTGGAACGTGGCGGGGCGGACCACGCTGTTCGACCGGCAGGCTGCGGCCGTCGCCCGCCACGAGCCGGACCTCGTCTGTCTGCAGGAGGTCCGGCCCAGCACCGCCGAGCGCTGGCGGAAGGCTCTCGCCGAAGCGGGAGTGCAATTCGCCCTCGATTCGAGCGCCTTCATCGGGAAGCGGCGGCTCTTCAACCTCACCGCATCGCGCTGGGAGCTCGTCCAGCTTCCGGACGTCCCCTCGCCTCAGCCCGAGCGCGTGCTCTCCGCGGTCACGGAATCGCCGGCCGGCCCGATCGAGATCCACAATGCTCACGTCCCTCCCGCGCCAGGCAACGGCCTGGTCAAGGCTGAGACCTGCGAGGCGCTGTTCGATCGCCTCGCGAGGCCATGTGACCGTCATCGGGTGCTCTGCGGCGACCTCAACACCCCTCGCTACGAAACGCTCGAGGGCGAGGTCGAGACCTTCGCCTCAAACCACCCGGGCTACGAAGAGCGCTGGGACGCGGCCGAGCGCTCGCTCGTCGTGGGCCTTCGCGAATGGGATCTGCCCGACGTCTTCCGGGACCTGAACGGCTACGAGCGCCGCGATGTCAGCTGGGTGTTCCACACCCGCTCACGGCGCAAGGCGGCACACCGGCTGGACCACATCCTCGCCTCGGCGAGCCTGCGCCCAATCCACTGCGACTACCTGCACGAGTGGCGGGAGGCAGGGCTCAGCGACCATTCGGCGATGGTCGCGACCTTTGCTCCTGTCTGATCGCCGGCCCGGACTGGGTTCCGTCGGCGTGGGAGTGAACCCGTCGAGGAGCGGCTAGGTCGCTTCCTCGTGGTTCGCGTCTTCGACCTTTCGAACCTCATCGGAGGCAACGCCAAACGCGTGAGCCTCACCAGCCGCGTAGAACTCGGCATCCGAGGAATAGTCCGCCGCGTCTCGTTCCTTGTAGGCCTTTTCGGCCCTGCCGGTGAAAGTGGTTCGCAGACGCTCGAGCGTCGTCTTCAGCCTCGTAAGCGCATCCTTCCCTCATCCCACAGTAGGGCAAGGCTTGCCAATTGCTATGGGCCTTTTGGCGGGTTTTGGCGCCTTACTGGTGGCGCCGGCGGTCGCCTACCCGCGCCTACAGGGGCGCTTCGACGCGACGCTTCCGGGCGAAGGTCGAGCCGGCGAGAGCGAAGGCAGCGGGAAGGAAGAGCAATCCGCCCTCGAAGGTCATCAGGACACACAGCGGTGGGAGCGCCAGGCACAAGGCCACCCGCAGAACTCGGCCCGATGTTCTCCAGATCCAACCCACCCCGATGGACACCGCAAGCCAAAACCCGACCAACGGGAGAGAGCTGGGTCCGACCAGCACGAGAATGGCGAGCATCCCAAGCGCCGCCAGCACACCGGAGATCCACGGTCGGTCGCGCATTGGCATGACAAGGGTAGCCCTGGGGCGGATCCCACCTGCTGGCCGCGATCCGAAACGGTTTTCGATACCGCTTCTCGTCCGCAGCGGAACTTCTAGAAGCTCACACCAGGAGACGACACGGAGGCGCCGCATTCGCCGGACACAGGAGGAGCTAGAGGAAGGCCAGCGTCCCCTCCTGGCGGCGCAAACCTGTGGGCGGCGAGTCCGACGCTACGGGCCACTGACCACGGCGATCGTCAACGTCGATTTGTAGCTGCCCGCAAAGCTGTTCTGGGGTACGAAGACCCCGACGGTCGGGGTAACGGTGAAGGTCCCGACGCCCGTTGCGTTGGCACCGTTTCGAAACTTCACCGCGGTCGGCGGCGTGGACCCGGCGGGCACGCTGACGGGGTAGGTGACCGAGTTGGTTGGAGTGATGCAGATGCCGCCGTTCGCGCAGGCGACCGTCACAGCAGTGACCGTGGATGCGTTGGTGGCGAGCGTCTTGGCCCCGACGATGAACTGGGTCGAGGTGATCGTGAGGTTCCAGCCGACGCTGCCGGTGGTGCGCGTGTCGTTCACGGTCAATGCGGCGGAATAGGTCGGCGTCGTGTCGCCGCTGTCGAGGTTGGCGGAGAAGGCCGGAGCCGCC
>JAWVFM010000199.1:0-5563 GCA_033856015.1 Solirubrobacterales bacterium | reverse complement strand
ACCGTCCCGGCGGTGGGCCGGATCAGGCCCAGCATCATCCGCAGCGATGTCGTCTTGCCGGCCCCGTTCGGGCCCAGGTAGCCGAAGACGTCCCCCTGTTCGACGGAGAGATCGACGCGGTCCACGGCGACGATGTCGCCGTAGCGCTTGAGCAGCCCGCGAATCTCGATCGGGCGGGGGTCGCTCATCAACTAGAGGCCCCGCGCCGCGGCCTCCGCGGCTGCGGGCGGCACAGAGCCGGCCACCACGTACCGCACGCCGCCGCGCTGGAACATCAGCGCGGTGCCGAGCGCGGTGGCAAGCTCCTGACCGTCGGACCCGTTGATCGAGACCTTGGGGAGCTGCAGGCCGGGCTGCTCGCCGTTGGCCGGGGGCGCGGGGGCCGTCGAGCCGGCCTTCCCGTCGGCCGGCGCCTCGAGCACGGCGATTGTCCCGAGGCCGCGACCGTATGTGACCAAGGCCCCGGAGTGGCGGCCGCTGGAGACCAGGCGGACCTCGCCGCGGGCAAGCCCTGCCAGCGACTTCGGCGCGGCAAGCGCGAACGACGTCCGCTTCTGAACCGCAGCGGCACCGCTGACCGGAGCGGCGCCGCGGTCGCGATGGGCAGGGCCAGCTTCGGCGCTCGGCGGCGTCAGGTTCGTCACCTTCACGCCGGACGGAGGCGTCACGTCGAAGACGGACGGCGAGACGGGGCCGAACGAGATGTCGGTGACCTTCAGCTCGAGGACGGGCGAGCTGTCGCCTCTGGCGTAGACGGCGGCCCGAAGCGGGGTTCCGTGGACCGCGTCCCAGGCGATCTGCGCGCCACCGAGCATTCCGCCGGCGCTCTTCGGCGAGACCCGCACCGTGTATGCCGGCCGACCGGCCACATCGGATGGGATCGCACCGCTGAGACCGGCATGCTTCGCCAGGTCCTCGATCGAGCGCTGGATCTCGGCAACCGATGGGGGCGACTCGTGGCGCTTGGCGCTCTCCCCGGACCCGTGAGCGGGCAGCTTGGCCCTGTAGACCGCGTTCGCGCCGGAGTCATAGAGGGTCGCCTGGTTGCGGTCGAACAGCACCTGCACATCCCCGACCCCGCCGTTCGACGAGGTGTCGGACTGCAGCTCGAGCCGCAGGTGCCCGTCGGCAGAGGCCCAGAGCCTGCCCGACGCTCCCGTGAGGAGCGGGTCGGCTCCCTGCACACTCGCACCGTCGATCAGGTGATTGGTGAACTGGATCCTCGCGGTAATGCCCTGCACCGGCGCCGCAGTCAGCGCGTCGCGTACCGCAACCGGGAGCTTCTTCGGCGCGGGTTTCGGCCCGCCGCCGGCCGTGGCCATCGCAATCACCGTCGTGCCGATCACGAAGGCCGCGACGGACACGCACAAGGCAAGGAGCTTTCGCGTGGAGATGCGGCGAAGAAACGACATCACGGTCCTCAATCTCGACTTGCCAGGACCTCAGAGGCTAGGGGCCTTGCCTAAAGATCTCCGTGCTGACCGGTTTCCGTTCAGGTTGCGTTCAGGCATTACTTAGCCGGCGGTTAGCCGGTGACCTGATCCTCGGGGATCGTGCAGGCGATTCGGAGGCATCGGGAGATCGTCTGGCTCGCGGTGATCGTCGGGATTGCCGGCGCAGTGATCTTCGCGACGCTGACCCTGCAGAGCTTCGACACCGGCGAGACGATCACCGCCTGGCGGGTGCTCCATCCAAGCTACGCGGACACTCTGCAGGCCGTGGCGAACGGCGAGCGCAGCGGGCCGCTCTACTACACGCTCGCCTGGGGCTGGTCGCACGTCTTCGGCCTCGGCGAGGCCGGCCTGCGGTCGATGTCGGCGCTGTTCGGGATCGGGACGATCGTCGTGATGTTCCTCGTCGGCCGCGAGCTGTTCTCGCGACGCGCCGGCGTGATCGCCGCGCTGCTGACGGCTCTCGATCCCGACGTCATCTGGTACGCGCAGGAGGCCCGCTCGTACCCGCTCTACATCTTCTTCACGGCCGCCGCCCTGTACTTCTTCGTGCGAGCGCTGAAGCGTCCGAGCACCCGCGCGTACGTGGGTTGGGCGGTGGCCGCCGGCCTCGCTCTCTGCACGCACTACTTCTCCGCCTTCTCGCTGGGCGTCGAGGCGGTGTGGCTGATCGTCGCGGCCCGCCCTCGAGTCGCGGTGCCCCTGAAATCCGTCGCCGCGGTCGGCGTCGTCGGCGTGGCGCTGCTGCCGCTTGCGATCCACCAGGAGGGCTCGGGGCGCGGCAACGGCTTCACGTCCATTCCCGTTCTGGAGCGCGGCGCCTCCGCGGCACTGAAGTTCGTTACCGGCGAGGGACCGGCCACGTCAGGAAGTTGGAGCCACGAGCCGTTGCTCGCGCGCCAGGTGGGCGTCGCGGCGCTCCTCATATGCGCCGCGTTCGCCCTGGTCCTCTTCATGCGTGGACGTCGGCCCGAGCGCCGCCTTGCGGCAGCCGTCGGGAGCGTTGGGCTCCTGGCGTTCCTCCTGCCGATCGCGATGGCGCTCGCCGGCGCCGACTACGTCGAGCCGCGGGGTCAGCTCGGCTCCCTGGCGCCGCTCCTGGCAGTCGTCGCGGGCGGGGTGGACGTGAGCATCCGCCTGCTCGAGCGGCGGCGCCTGCCGCGCATCGCGAGGCTCGCGCCCGTGCTCGGACTGGTGGCTCCCCTCGCGGTGGCGGTCGTCGCGACCATGACTTTGTCCAGCTTCCAGCGTGATAACTGGCGCCGGTTGAGCCAGGTGGCCCTTCAGCAGGGGCCGGTTGGGGTCGTGATGGCCGACCCAGGGGGGCTCACCAGGACGCTCGAGTACTACTACGGCAAGCAGCTGCCCTCGCTGACGGCAAGGAACTATCCGTCCGGGGTGATGACGTCCAGGATCACGACGATCAGCCGCTCGGGCCCGGAACCGCGCGCCCGCGGCTTCAGGCTGGTGAGCAGAGTGCGAGTCGACCAGAGCTGGACCGTCGGCACGTACGTTGCGCCGCGCGCCAGGCGAGTGTCCGTGCCTGTCCTGAAGCACCTCGACATCCTCGGGCTTAGCGCCACCGCGCGGGTCGATTCGGCCACGCCGGCGCTCGGCGGCGGCCAACTCGGCTGATCGTCCAGCCGCGGCTTGCGGAACTGCCGGAAAGCGGGGGGCGCGGACACCCTCAAAACGGGGATGTTTGGCCAAGTGGCGCACAAGGTCTCGCGGAGGCGGACGCGGGTGCCGATAAAGCCGTGATGCATCGCG
This sequence comes from Solirubrobacterales bacterium, assembly GCA_033856015.1. GTDB lineage: Bacteria > Actinomycetota > Thermoleophilia > Solirubrobacterales > 70-9 > JAWVFM01. Next base: position 2,342 of record JAWVFM010000199.1, on the reverse strand, counting down.
GCTCGTGGCTTTTCCCAAGTGGCGTCGATCGCCAGCGGATGCTGGAGATGGACGCCTACCTCCAGCCGGTTCGCCGGGCGACCTTCGCCTTTATCGCGGCCTCGTTGCTGATCATGGGCCCGTGGCTGGGCTGGTGGACGATCGGGCCGGTGATCCTTGCAGCTATCGCCTTTCGAATCGCGGAGTCCAGGATCAGCGAGCTGGAGGCTCCGGAGTACGCGCTGTTCGCTGCCTGGGTGGCCTCGCAGGTGATCATCGCGGTCGCGGTCGGAATCAGCGGCGGGGCCGAGGTTCCAACGCTCTCCTGGCTGGCGATACCCATCGTCACCCTCGGCGCCAGGTTCTCGAAGCGCGGGATCACGCTTGGCGTCGCCATCACCATTGCCCTATTACTGAGCGTCGCCTTCATCACCGACGCCAGCGCCGTGATTCACAACCCGACCCTGGTCATCGCACCGATCACCCTGGTGATCGCGGTCGCCATGTTCCAGTCGGTGCTGTTGCGCTCCGACGTCAAGTACCGAGCCGAGGCCGTGATCGACCCGCTGACCGGGATGCTCAACCGGAGCGCCCTCGCCAACCGCGTCAACGACCTCGAGGAGCAGTCGCAGGTGACGAAGCTGCCGGTGGGGCTCGTGATCGGCGACATCGACCACTTCAAGGACATCAACGACTCCCTCGGACATGCGCGGGGCGACGCCGTCCTGAAGGACGTCGCCTACGAGCTGCGTTCCTCGCTGCGCGCGTTCGATCTCGTCTACCGGATTGGCGGCGAGGAGTTCCTCGTGCTGGTCCCGGGCGCGGAGGCCGCGCAGGTGACCGAGCTCGCCGAGCAGCTTCGGCTCGCCGTCAGCGACGGGCCGCGTGGCGGCCAGGATGTGACCATGAGCTTCGGCACCGCCGCATCGGTCTCGGGCGAGCGTTTCGACTACGAGACGGTCTTTGCCGCCGCCGATGCGGCGCTCTACGACGCCAAGCGCTCGGGCCGCGACCAGGTCTGCAGCGCCGCGCGGACTCCCGAGCTGGCCCTCTCCTAGCCGAAGTTCGAGCGTAGACTGAGGTCCGTGGCGACGGGACCGCAGGCGAGCTGAACGGCGACGGAGTGCCCGACATCGCCACAGCCCGCTATGACCTCGGCGACGTCACCGTCCTCGCGGGTACGGGCGGCGGGCATTTCGCCGCGCCGGTGAGCGTTGGGAGCGTGGGCTCGCCCACCGCCCTGACGACCGGACGCGTCGACGCCAACCGCTCCACGGATCTCGCGATCGGCGCCAGCGCCAGCGTCGCGATTCTGCGCAACAACCGCACTCGGTAGGACCTCGCCGGCTCACTAACCTCGGGGCATGGCCATGACGGCCCATGAGGCCAGGGTGCGGATTCGCGACGACCTCGCCGCCGCAATCGATCAGCTCGCGCTGGCCATGGCCTGTTTGAGCGAGGCCTTCGAGCAGCTCGATGTCGGCACGGCCGACGCGCTGGAAGCCGAGCTGTTCACACCGGTCAGGAAGGCGCTCGGGCGAGGCAAGCGCACCCTCTCCCAATTCGTCGACGGCCACGGGCTGCCGGCGGCGGATGTGGAGACGCACTCACCCGGCCGCAGCTCGCAGAGCGTCCAGGGCTTCGTCGAGCGGGCGGTGCTGGCCGCGGCCGAGGCGGACCGGATCATCGCCGAGCTCCAGGACTCGATGCTGCCGATCGAATCCGGGGACGCCGCGCTGCGCACGGGCCTCAGCGAGGTGCGCGAGCTCCTCGACGAGCTGCCCGGGGCCGCGCGCCAGTTTCTGCGCACGCTGGGTCGTTAGCGAGACGGGCGAGGCCGGCCCACTAAGGTTGTAGTAATCGGAACAACCCAGAGGAGACACGGAAGTCTTGAGCACATACGTCGCCGGCAGGATTCGGCCAATCGTTCTGGGAGTCGCAGCGGGATGCGCCGCGATCGCCCTCTTCAACGCTTCGGGCGCCGCCGCGGCGGCCACAGGGCCCGCCGGCCTCGCGTTCTATAACCCGCCCAACAGCCTGCCCGCCGGCCACGGCAGCCTGATCTGGGCGCGACCGGCGAGCGGCCTCGTGCCGCTGGCGAAGGCCGCTTCCACCAAGCTCCTCCTCTACACCTCGGATACGCCGGGCGGCAAGAACGTCGCCGTCTCCGGCTCGCTCAGCGTGCCGAAGGGCAAGGCGCCGAAGGGCGGCTGGCCGGTGATCAGCTATGCGCACGGCACGACCGGAACCGCCGACGCATGCGCTCCCTCGAGAAACCGCGAGGGCGACCCGGCGACGGGCTACATCTCCTACGTCTATCCCCAGCTCAACGACTGGCTGAAGGCCGGGTACGCGGTCGTCCA
>JAWVFM010000198.1:0-5017 GCA_033856015.1 Solirubrobacterales bacterium | reverse complement strand
ACCGTCGACCCCGTTGCGTTGGCCATCGCCAGCGCAATCGCGCGCGTGCCGTCCGCGAAGGGCTCCATCTCGAACGCTCCCATCGGGCCGTTCCAGAAGATCGTGCCGGCCGCGGCGATCCGCTCGGCGTAGAGCGCGCGTGTCCGCGGTCCGATGTCCAGCCCCATCCAGCCGTCGGGGACGTCGACCCCGTCGAGCTCACGGCGCTCGGCCGCAGCATCGAAGCGGTCCCCGATCACCAGGTCGACCGGGAGCATGATCTCGGCGCTCGACGAAGCCGCGTTCGCCAACAGGCGCGCGGCCATCGTCACGCCCTCGTCCTCCACGAGCGAGTCGCCGGTGTCGCGCCCCTGGGCGCGGTAGAAGCTGAAGCACATTGCGCCGCCGATCAGGATCGAGTCCGCCGTCTCGAGGAAGCGGTCCAGGATCGCGATCTTGTCCGAGACCTTAGCCCCGCCGAGGACCACGCAGCTCGGGCGCCGCGGGTTGTCGCGGACCCTGGTCAGCTCGACCACCTCCCGCTCCAGGAGAAGGCCGGCGTACGCCGGAAGCAGGCGCGCCACCCCCTCCGTGGTCGCGTGCGCGCGGTGCGCGGCGCCGAACGCGTCGTCGACGTAAAGGTCGGCGAGCTTCGCGAGCGCCGCCGCCAGCTCCGGGTCGTTGCGCGTCTCCCCGGGCTCGAAGCGGCTGTTCTCGAGGAGCATCACCGCGCCGGGCTCGAGCGACTCGGCAAATGCCTCGACCTCGGCGCCGACCAGCGCGGGCGCCAGCGGAACCTCCACCCCCAGGAGCTCCCCCAGCCGGGTCGCGACCGGCGCCAGCGAGAGCTCGGGCTCGCGGTCCTTCGGGCGGCCGAGGTGCGACGCGAGGACCAGCGACGCGCCGCGCTCGCGCAGCAGCTCGAGCGTCGGCAGCGCCGCTCGTATCCGGCCGTCGTCGGCGACCTCGAGGCCGTCGAGCGGGACGTTGAAGTCCACACGGACGAGGGCGCGTCGGCCCTCGACGTCCGCATCGCGGACGCTGGCCTTGCCGAAGCTCAACTGCCGGCGACCGTCGCCGGCTCGAGAACCTTCGCGGCGAGCTCGACGCAGCGGTTCGAGTAGCCCCACTCGTTGTCGTACCAGGCGATCACCTTGGCGAGGCGGCCGTCGAGCACCATCGTCTGCGGCGCGTCGAAGATCGAGGAGTGCGGGTCGCCGACGATGTCCGTCGACACGATCGGGTCCTCGTTGTAGGCGAGGATGCCGCGCAGCGCGCCGTCGGCCGCGGCCTTCACGGCAGCGTTCAGGTCCGCGGCGGACGTCTCGGTCGCAAGCTCGACGGTCAGGTCGACCACGGAGCCGGTCGCGACCGGAGCGCGGACGGCGATGCCGTTCAGCTTGCCGTCGAGCTCCGGGAGCACGAGGCCGACGGCCTTCGCCGCCCCGGTGGACGTCGGGATCAGGTTGAGCGCCGCGGCGCGGGCACGGCGCAGGTCCTTGTGCGGCATGTCCTGCAGGCGCTGGTCGGCCGTGTAGGCGTGGATCGTGGTCATGAGGCCACGCTCGATGCCCACGGCCTCATGCAGGACCTTCGCCACCGGCGCGAGGCAGTTCGTCGTGCACGAGGCGTTGGAGATGATGTGGTGCTCAGCAGGGTCGTAGGCGGAGTCGAAGTTGACGCCGAGCGCCACCGTCACATCGGGGTCGGTGGCGGGGGCCGAGATGATCACCTTCTTCGCTCCCGCCTCGAGGTGCTTGGCCGCGTCGTCGCGCTTCGTGAAGAGACCGGTCGACTCGATCACGACCTCGACGCCCAGCTCGCCCCAGGGAAGCGCGGCCGGGTCGCGCTCCGCGAGGACTCGGAGCTCGCCGCCGTCGACGACGAGCGAGCCGTTCGACTCCGAGACCTGCCCGGGAAAGCGCCCGAGGATGGAGTCGTACTTCAGTAGGTGCGCGAGGGTTTCCGCGTCGGTGATGTCGTTGACGGCGACGAACTCGAGCTCGGAGCCCGCCTCGTAGGCGGCCCGGAAGAGGTTCCTTCCGATCCTTCCGAATCCGTTTATCCCAACTTTGACCGGCGCCATCTAGCGTCTCCCTTGGTTGCGTGCGCGAGCGGACTGCGAGTGCCTCCGAACCGTAGCGGGGGGTCGCCGCGGCCCGTTCTCTCAGCTCCCGAAGGGCGTCCAGGTTAACGTTCGCATGGCGATGACGGCTCCCGCGACCCCCCACGCGGCGACGAGCGCAAGGTGGCCCCACTCGAACCCGGAGCCGGCGGTGGTCGGGACAAAGGCCGCATAGAAGGCCTCGAAGAACGGGCGAATCGGAAACACGCCGGCGACGTTCAGCACGCCGTTCGGGATCTCCGACTCCGGAATGAATACGCCCGACAGGAAGTAGAGCGGGAGCACCGAGACGTTGGTGATCGCCGGCGCCGCGTCCTCGGAGGGGATGATCCGCGTCATCGCGATCCCGAGGGCCGAGAAGGAGGCCGCGCCGATCGCGAGGGTGACCAGGACCGCCGGCATGCGATCCCACGGGATCGGGACGCTGTAGACGATCCGGCCGAGAAGGCTGATGACGACGAGCATCACGAGGGCGACCACGATCGAGTTCCCCAGACGGCCGCCGAGGAAGACCCAGCTGGGGAGCGGGGTACCTCGCCCCCGCTTCAGGATGCCGCGCTCGCGGGCCACGGTGATGCCGATCGCGAGGTTCACCGTCGTGGCCGAGACCACGGCGAGCGTCAGGATCGCCGGCACGTAGTAGACGGTGGTCTTGACGTTGCCGAGCGTCTTGATCGTGTTGTTGCCGAAGATCGACGCGAAGATCAGCAGGAAGATCACCGGCAACAGGACGGTGAAGAAGACCGACGCCGGGTTCCGCCAGAAGATCTTCTGGTCGAAGCGGAACTGGTGCCAGAGCAGCGCTGGAGCGCTCACTCGGCCTCACCTCCGTCACGCGTCAGATCGAGGTAGACGTCCTCGAGGCTGGGCCGGGCAACCTCGAGCCCCTGAAGCTCGAGACCGTTTTCGAGCGCCCAGCCCGTCAGGCGGTGGAGCGGCTCGGTCGGGTGGTCCACTGTGAGAACAGCCTCGCCGTGGGGGCCCGTCAGCACCTCGCCGAGGCTCGCCGGCAGCGACGCGACCTCCGTGCCCTGCGGCAGGGTGAAGCGGATCGACGTCGCGGCGTCCTTGCGGCCGCCGAGCTCCGACGGCGGGCCCTCGGCGACGATCTGCCCGGCGGCGATGATCGCCACGCGATCGGCCAGCTCCTGCGCCTCGTCCATGTAGTGAGTCGTCAGGAACACGGTCTTGCCGAGCCGGCCGAGGTTGGCGATGACGTCCCACGCCTGGCGCCTGGCGGACGGGTCGAAGCCCGTCGTGGGCTCGTCGAGGAAGAGCAGCTCGGGATCCCCGATCAGGGCGACGCCGACGTCCAGCCGGCGCTGCTGGCCTCCCGAGAGGCGCCCGGCGCGGGCGTCCGCCTGATCTCCAAGGCCCACGAGGTCGATGGTCTCGGCTATCGGTCGCGGCGTTGCGTAGTAGCCCGCGTAGAGCTCCAGGGTCTCGCGGACCGTGAGGAGCGGCTGGAGCTCGCACTCCTGGAGGACGATGCCAATCTTCTCTCGCAGCGCGGGATCGCCGTCTGCTGGATCGACTCCGAGGACGCTGACCTCGCCCGCGCTGCGCTCCCGGTAGCCCTCGAGGATCTCGACGGTGGTCGTCTTGCCGGCCCCGTTCGGCCCCAGGAATGCGAAGACCTCGCCCACCGAGACGTCGAGGTCGATGCCGCGCACGGCCTCGTTGGACCCGTAGGACTTGCGGAGGCCGCGGATTGCGATCGCGGCCGTTGCCGGCGACGAGGAGGACACGGCTCGCAATTATGAACGGCGGTCCAGGGTGGGCCCGCCCGCCGCGGACGGCGCCGGCGGCGCGACGTATAGTCGCGGCGGTGGGACGAGCAAGGCTCCTGCCTCTGGCCCTGCTGGCCGCCGGCGTTCTGGTCGTGACCCAGGTCACGCATAACGATCCCGCGCCGACCGTCGCACCGCCCCCGCCCCCGCGCGGCTTCTACGGCGTGGGCCTCGCCGGCCCGCCGACGGCCGCCGACGTCGGGAGCCTGCGGGATGTCGGCGCCGCGACGGCACGGGTCACGTTCGACTGGCGGACGGTGCAACCGACCGCGTCCGCCCCGCCCGCGTTCGGCGCGACGGATCCGCTTGTCCGGCGGCTTGCCGAGGCCGGGCTCGAGGTGTTCCCGCAATTCATCTCCACCCCGGGCTGGCTGACCCCCAACCCGGTGACTCCGCCGCTCTTCTCAGGCCCGGCGCGCTCCGGGTGGCGAACGTTCCTGACGGCGACCGTTGCGCGCTACGGCCCGCACGGCTCCTTCTGGAAGGAGAACCCGGCGGTCCCGTACGACCCGATTCGAGCCTGGCAGGTGTGGAACGAGCCGAACGCCCCGGGCTACTTCGCGCCGCGGCCATCGCCGCCCGCGTACGCCGAGCTCCTGCGGATTTCGGCCGCGGCGATCCGCCGAGCCGACCCCCAGGCGACGATCGTCCTCGCCGGCATGTTCCAGACGAGCGGCCAGCCCCCGGCGATCTCCTCGTGGCAGTTCCTGCGGCGCCTCTACACCCTTGGGGCGCGAGCGAACTTCGACGTCGTCGGTGTCCACCCCTACTACCCGGACATGGCCGGCGTCGCGCGCCAGATCGAGCGGATGCGCGCGGTCTCCGTGAGCGAGAACGACTCGGGCACCCCGATCTGGGTGGACGAGATCGGCTGGGGCTCGGACACCACGGGCAGCAAGCTCAACCTCGGCGCCGACGGGCAGGCCGCGATGCTCAGCAGGGCGTTCGACTACATCCTCGCGAACCGCCTCCGGCTCGACATCGGCAGGCTCATCTGGTACCCGCTTCGCGACTCGGCCCCGGCCGCCGCCGGAGCGTGCGGCTTCTGCGGCTCGGAGGGCCTCCTCGACGCTCAGGGGAACCCGAAGCCGGCGTGGTCCGCCTACCGTCGTTTTGCCGCGAC
>JAWVFM010000197.1:0-3399 GCA_033856015.1 Solirubrobacterales bacterium | reverse complement strand
GCTCTGCCTGATGGACGCCCGCAGCGTGATCCTCGAGCCGGTCGTCTCCGAGAAGAGCTACGCGCTCATGACCGACGGGAAGTACACCTTCCGCGTCGACGCCAGGGCGCACAAGACCCAGATCGCCGACGCGGTCGAGCGGATCTTCGACGTCAAGGTCACGGCCGTCCGTACCGCCCACGTGCGCTCGAAGCCCAAGCGCCGCGGCGTCCACAGCGGCAAGACCCGCGCCTGGAAGAAGGCGATCGTCCAGCTCGGCGCGGGCGACCGGATCGAGCTGTTCGAGGGCGCGGCGGTCGAGTAGCGCGGTGACTTCCTGATGGCATTTCGAAAGACAAAGCCCACGAGCCCCGGCCGCCGCTTCGCGACCTACCAGACGCGCGACGAAGTGACGACCTCGCGGCCGCACAAGCCGTTGACCAAGGGCGCCGGCAAGAGCGGCGGTCGCAACGTGCGCGGCCGCGTCACGTCGCGGCATCGCGGCGGCGGCGCCAAGCGTCGTTACCGCGAGATCGACTTCAAGCGCCTGAAGGACGGCGTCGAGGCGCGCGTGGCGAGCATCGAGTACGACCCGAACCGCACCTGCTACATCGCGCTCCTCCACTACGTGGACGGGGCGAAGAGCTACATCCTGGCCCCGGCGGGCCTTGGTGTCGGCGCGCGGGTCGAGTCCGGCGAGAAGGCCGACATCCGGCCGGGCAACGCCCTGCCGCTCGGCACGATCCCGACCGGCACCGTGGTCCACAACGTCGAGCTGATCCCCGGCCAGGGCGGCCGACTGGGTCGTTCGGCCGGCGCCTCGATCCAGGTGGTGGCGAAGGAGGGCGACATGGTCACGCTCCGGCTGCCCTCGAGCGAGATGCGCCTGGTCCGGGCCGGCTGCCGGGCGACCATCGGCACCCTTTCGAACGCCGAGCATCAGAACGTCACGATCGGCAAGGCGGGCCGCAAGCGCCACAAGGGCGTTCGCCCGCAGACGCGCGGCATCGCCATGAACCCGGTCGACCACCCGCACGGCGGAGGCGAGGCGCACAAGACGCCCGGTGGGCACCCCGTGACCCCGTGGGGCAAGCCGACGCTCGGCTACCGCACCCGCAAGAAGGGCAAGGCCTCCGACGCGATGATCGTGCGCGCGCGACGACGCGGAAAGAAGAAGCGGTAGCGCCTGATGGGTAGATCAACCAAGAAGGGCCCCTTCGTCGAGCAGCGCCTGATGCAGCGCATCGAGCGGATGAACAAGGCCAACGAGAAGCAGATGATCAAGACCTGGTCGCGGACCTCGGTGATCTTCCCCGAGATGGTGGGACACACCATCGCCGTCCACGACGGGCGCAAGCACGTGCCGGTGTTCGTCTCGGAGTCGATGGTCGGGCACAAGCTCGGCGAGTTCGCTCCGACCCGCTCGTTCCGCGCCCACGGCGGCAAGGAGCGCTGAGCAGCTGATGGCCGATACGACTCCCCCCACCGTCCACGCAAAGGCTCGCTACGTGCGCGTCGCCCCGCGCAAGGCGCGCCTCGTGGCCAACCAGGTGCGCGGCATGGGCGTGCCCGAGGCGCGGACGCTCTTGCAGTTCTCCTCGCGCGGCCCCGCGCGCGACATCGCGCGGCTGCTCGACTCCGCCTCGGCCAACGCCGAGAACAACCACGACCTGGTGGCCGACGACCTTCGCATCGAGACGATCACGGTCGACGAGGGGCCGACGCTCAAGCGCTGGCGCCCGCGGGCCCGAGGGCGTGCCACGCGCATCGACAAGAAGACCTGCCACATAAGCGTCGCGCTGACGCCGGCGGACTGAGAGGCAGGAGACCATGGGACAGAAGATCCACCCCGAGGGCTTCCGCGTCGGCTACATCCACGACTGGAAGGCGACCTGGTTCACCCAGCGCGACTACGCGGACTACCTCCTCGAGGACCTGCAGATCCGCACCCACATCGAGAACAAGCTGGCGCACGCGGGGCTCTCGGACATCCGCATCGTCAAGCAGCGCGGCGAGGTCACGGTGGACATCCACACGGCCCGCCCGGGCATCGTCATCGGCAAGTCCGGCGCCGAGGTCGACGCTCTGCGACGCGATCTGCACAAGCTCACGTCGAAGCCCGTCAAGGTCAACATCCGCGAGATCAAGCGGCCCGAGCTTGACGCCAAGCTCGTCGCCCAGTCGATCGCCGAGCAGCTCCAGAACCGCGTCGCCTTCAGGCGCGCCATGAAGCGCGCGCTCACGTCGGCGATGCGCTCCGGCGCGAAGGGCGTGAAGGTGCAGGTCTCCGGGCGCCTGGGTGGCGCCGAGATGGCGCGGACCGAGGGCTACTCCGACGGTCGTGTCCCGCTGCACACGCTGCGGGCCGACATCGACTACGGCTTCGTCGAGGCCCGCACCACCACCGGCCGCATCGGCGTCAAGTGCTGGATCAACAAGGGCGAGGTCATGCCCGAGGGCTACCGCTCCGAGCAGATCGAGGACCTCGACGAGTCGATGGCCCCGCGCGGTCGCGCGGCACGCGCCCGCCGTCGCGAGCAGCGTCAGGGCGGCGCGGCCCCGGCGGGCCAGCAGCGCGCTCCGCAGCGCCCGACACCGAGCGCTCCGGCGCCCGCTCCCGCTTCGGCCCCTCAGGCCGCTCCCGCCCCGGCGCCGGCCCCGCAGGCCGCGCCCGCCGACCCTGCCCCCGCCCAGCCCCAGGCTGCGCCGCCGCCGGCACCCGCCGAGCCCGCCGCTCCGGCCCCGCCCGCCGAGCCACCTGCAGAAGCTCCGGCGCCGCCTGCGCCTGAGGCTCCGGCGGAGGAAGCTCCGCCCGCAGAGGCCGCTCCGGCAGCTGACGTCACGCCGGCCGAGGCGCCGCCGGCCACGGAGCCCGAGGCGCCGCCGGCGGAGAGCCCCGCGCCCGAGGAGGCTTCCTAGCATGCTGATGCCGAAGCGCGTCAAGCACCGCAAGGTCCATCGTGGGCGCCGTCGCGGCTACACGAAGGGCGGCAGCAGGGTCGCCTTCGGCGAGTACGGGCTGAAGGCGCTCGAGCGCGGCTGGATCACCAACCGCCAGATCGAGGCCGCCCGCGTTGCCATGACCCGCAAGATCAAGCGTGGCGGGAAGGTGTGGATCAACATCTTTCCCGACAAGCCCGTGACGAAGAAGCCGGCCGAGACCCGCATGGGCTCCGGCAAGGGCAACCCCGAGGGCTGGGTCGCCGTGGTGAAGCCGGGCAAGGTGATGTTCGAGCTCGCCGGCGTGCCCGAGGAGCTCGCGAAGGAGGCCATCGCGCTCGCCGGCAGCAAGCTTCCCATCAAGACCAAGTTCGTCATGCGCGAGGGGGCCGGCTCGTGAAGCCGAGCGAAGTCCACGCCCTTGGCGACCACGACCTGGTCGAGCGCCTCAAGGAGGCGCGGGTCGAAGCGTTCAACCAG
>JAWVFM010000196.1:0-10648 GCA_033856015.1 Solirubrobacterales bacterium | reverse complement strand
ATCGCGTCGTTCGCCGCTGTGTAGCCCGGCGATTCGAGGTAGGAGCTGACGAGGGCGACAGCGTCCTCGCTCGGCATCAGGTCGGGCCGCGCCATCGTGGTGCGCAGAATGAGCGAGCGTCCCCGGGGGGTGCGCGCGAGCGCCCTGACCAGCGGCCGCAGGCGGTTCCCGACCTCGTGGGCCGTGTGCCTGCTCGGGCCGAGAGCCTGGCGCCACATGCCGGCGGGTGAGATCGCGGCCACCGACGCTGCCGCCCCCGCCTTGGCCATCTCCAGGGCGACCCAGGCCCCGAGCGAGTTTCCCGCCACGTGCGGCCGCGGCGCTCCCAGCGAGGCGCAGAGCTCCGCGAGCGTGGCGGCCATCGCCGCGGGCCTCTCGCCGGCCGCCCCGCCGGCCATCGGCGAGCTCCCGAAGCCGGGCAGGTCGACCGCGATGACGTCCCGCTCGGCGGCGAGCAGCCCGAGGACCGGCTTCCAGACCACGATGCTGCCGCCCAGTCCGTGGAGCAACAGGAGCGGCGGCCCGGACCCTTTCCGGACGAAGTTGAGCTCGGCGCCGCTCACATCGTCAGGACGGGCTCGGAAGCGGCGGCCACCGCGCTCGGGCGGATCGCGTCGCCGTGCCAGCCGGGCTTTGCGAGGACGATCTGGACGTCGCGGATGCGGCGTTCCTGAAATCCGGCCTCGCAGAAGCTCAGGTAGAAGCGCCACAGCCGCCGGAAGCGCTCGTCGTAGCCGCGATCTCGCAGGCGTTCGAACCCCGCCTCGAAACGTTCGCGCCAGATCTGGAGGGTGCGTACGTAGTGGCCGCTGATGTCCTCCTGCCAGATGGACGTCATGTCGGTGACCCGGGCCACGTTCTGACCGATTGCCGCAAGCGAGGGCAGGCAGCCGCCCGGGAAGACATGGGTGTTGGCGAAGCTCTTTGACCCCTTCTCCACCTCGAAGGCGCGGTCGTCGATGACGATCGCCTGAAGGAACGCAAGGCCGTCGTGGCGCAGGAGCTGCGAGCACTTCCTGAAGAAGACGTCGAAGTACTGCCAACCCACGGCCTCGATCATCTCGATCGAGACGAGCTTCGAGAACTTGCCGTCGAGGTCTCGGTAGTCGCGCTCGAGGACCTCGACGTGGTCGGCGAGGCCCGCCGTCCGCACGCGCTCGGCCGCCAGCGCTCGCTGCTCTCGCGAGATGGTCGTGGTGGTGACCCGGCAGTCACGGTCGGCCGCGGCGTGGATCGCCAGGCCGCCCCAGCCGGTGCCGATCTCGACGAGGTGGTCATCCGGGCGGAGGCGCAGTCGCTCGCAGATGCGGTGAAGCTTCGCGACCTGTGCCTCCTCGAGGGTGGCCTCAGGCCTCTCGAAGTAGGCGCACGAGTAGACCATCCGCTCGTCCAGGAAGGTCTGGAAGAGGTCGTTGCCGAGGTCGTAGTGGGCGGCGATGTTGCGCCTGGCGCCGGTCACCGTGTTTCGCGGTACGGCGGCGGCGACTCGCTGAAGCCGGCCGATGATCGGCTGGAAGGGGCGCCGCCAGGCGTCCAGGCGCGGGATCTCGCGGGCGGCGATCCGGGTCAGCGTTACGGGATCGTCGGTGTCCCAGAGGCCATCGATGTAGCCGGCGCCCCAGGACGCGCTGCCGCGCAGCGTGGCCTCCCACGCGCGCGGATCGCGGACGCGAACTTCGACGCCGAGCTCGGCGTCCGCCGGGCCAAAGCTCGTTCGCCGGCCGTTCTCGATGACGTCGATCCGTCCCGCCCGGACGTTGGACAGCAGGCGCGAGAGCGCCGCCCGGGCAGCCCGTTCTCGAATCACCCGCCGGCCTCGCTGGTGCGCTCAGGATGAGGGAAGTAGCGCGCTCCCTTGACGCGCAGCCGCAGCGCCTGCCAGTAGATCAATGCGGCGATCCGCGCGGTCATCGCCGGATAACGCGCGAGCGCCCGTCGCATGACCGCCGGGGAGAGCTCGTGGCGGCGGAGGGACAGGGTCGCGTCGAACGCGGTCCGCTCGCCGCGCCTGCTGCCGATGTGGACGACCAGATCGTCGCCGGGCGTGGTCACGCGCCAGTCGTAGGCGTAGTCCATTCCCATCAGCGGGGAGACGTGGAAGGCCTTCTCGAGCCGCCCGCCGATCACCCGGCCCTCGTCCGTGCCGTGCCCGATCGCGTAGGCGTGGTGCTCGCCCCAAGGGGTGTTGGTCACGTCGGCGACGACGGCCCGCACCGCCTCACCGGCCGCGTCGAAGCAGAAGTAGAAGCTCACCGGGTTGAAGCAATGACCCAGGTAGCGCAGGTTCGCCAGCATCCGGACCGGGCCCTTCGGCTCGGAGCCCAGCTCCTTCGCCGCGGCCTGGCGAACGCACTCGTCGAGGGGCCGCTCGCTCGGCCCCATGAAGTCCGAGCGGCGAAACCAGGCCGGCGCCGGGCGCCTGGCCGACCAGAGCGGGTAGGGGTCGAGGACGCCCGGGAGCTCGCCCAGGTCCAGGTAGGGAAGGAATAGCCGGTAGCGGAATTCGTGCGCGACCGGCTCGAAGCGGCGGTGGCGAACCCAGCCTTCGTAAACCGCGGAGCGAATTTGGTGGGTCACGCCGCCAGCTCCTGGAGCGGCGCCACGGCCCGGCTCTCCGCGAGGAGCGATCTGCATGCTCGGTGGGCGCTCCAGCAGCCGTCCTCGTGAAATCCCCAGCGCCAGTACGCGCCGCAGTAGTGGATGCGGTCCCGGCCTGAGATCTCCTCCCAGCGCCGCTGAGCTGCAAAGGCGGCGTGATCGATCACGGGGTGGGAGTAATTGAAGCGCCCCAGGACGCTCGATGCCTCGACCCGCTCGCCGAGGTTCAGCGTGACGAAGTAATCGCGATTCGTCTGAAGGCCCTGGAGGTTGTTCATCCAGTAGGTGAGGGTGGCGCGATCGCGGGGCTCGGCTCCCAGGTGGAAGTTCCAGCTCGCCCAGGCCCGCCTTCGCCTCGGCATCAACGTCGGGTCGGTGTGAAGTACCGCCTGGTTCGGCTGGTAGGCGATCGCGCCGAGGACCGAGCGCTCGGCCTGCGTCGCGCCGGCCACCATCGCGAGCGCCTGGTCGGAGTGGGCGGCGATCACGACCTCGTCGAAGCGCTCGGTCTCGCACCTGTCGGCTTCGACGACGACTCCGCCGGGTTCCCGCTCGATCCTGCGGACCGCGGCGGCGGTCCGCACGCGGTCCGCAAACGGGGCGCAGAGCGCCTCGACGTAGCGTCGCGACCCGCCGGTGATCGTCCGCCACCGCGGCCTGCCGCGCTGGCGCAGCTGACCGTGGTTGGCGAGGAACTCCGCGAGGAAGCCCACCGGGAAGGTCTCCAGCTGGGCGGGGTCCGCCGACCAGACAGCCGCAACCTGCGGCACCATCGCCCGCTCGACGTACCAGTGGCTGTAGCCGCCGTCGCGCAGGAACTCCGCGACAGAGGGCGCGTCGGCGCGGCCAATCATCGGGCGAACGTCGCGGCAGAAGCGCCGGTGGTCGGAGATCAGCTTCCAGAACCGCGGGTCGACGGCCATGCGCGGTTGAGCGAAGAGCCCGTTCCGGGTGTTCGCGTACTCGAAGCTCCCGTCGTTCAAGGCGATCGACATCCCCATGACCGATGGCTGGGTTGCCACTCCCAGCTCATCCAGGAGCTCCGCGAAGAGCGGGTAGTTGCGGTCGTTGAAGACGATGAAGCCCGTGTCGACTCCGAGCTCGCCGGCCGGGTCGGCGACCGCGATCGTGTTCGCGTGGCCGCCGAGCCGCGGTTCGGCCTCGAACACCGTCACGTCGTGATCGGGATGGAGCAGGTGGGCTGCGGTCAGGCCGGAGACACCGCCTCCGACGACCGCGATCTTGAGCCTTGCGGCGGGCATCTTCACTAGCTACGCAAGCTCGGGCCGACCGGATTACGCGCTCGGGTGCCGAGTGGAGCCTTGCGTGCCGGGCGCAGCTTGGGCCGTCTTCGTCGGCGGCGGCCTAGACTCTGAGTCCGCATTGTGCGATACCGCACCGCCTCCGGCCGCCTCTCGCGGGTTTCGGCCGCAGGGGAGGCCAGGCTTGGAAGCAGAAGAGAGAGAACGCCGAAGCCAGTACCGCCGGGCTGAGGACCGGGCGTCCCTGACGTGGCTTCCGCGAAAGCTGGCCAACCTCCTTGCGCTCCTGTCGGAGACTAACGACGAGGACGGCGCGATTCGAGTTGCGGTCGAGCGGGTCGCCCGCGATGTGGAAGCGGACGGCGTCGCTCTGGTCCGGGCTGGTCAGGTGGTGTTCGCCGCCGGACCCGCCGCCTCCGAGCTGCGGCGCATCGACCCGGGCGCGGTGGACGGCCGCATCGAGCTCGAGTCGCTCGGGGCGCGTGTGGCGACCGTCGTCGAGCTCGAGGACGAGCTCGGGATGAGCCTCATCGTCATCCGCGGCCTCGAGCGGGAGATCACCGACGTGGAGGTTTCTCTCGTCCAGGCGATGGGCCGAGCGCTCTCGCTCTCGGTGCGCTCGCTCGGGCTCGTCTCAAACGAGCGGCGGATGCGCTCGGAGACCGAGCTGCACGCGAAGGAGAACGCGCGCCTCCTGGTCGCGCTTCGCGAGCGCCAGGAGCTCCTCGAGCGGCTTTCTCGCCTGCAGCGCTCGATCGTCGACCGCCAGCCGATCCATGTGGTGCTTGCCGACGTCGTCGAGTCCGGCCGCGAGCTACTGGGTGACGACATCGTCGTGGTGCGGCTGATCGACCCCGATGACCCTGGTCACGCCAGCGTTGCGGCCTCGTACGGGCTCGAGAGCGACGCGTTCGACGCCCGCCGCCGCTCCCCCGTCGACGATGGGGTCAGCGGCCAGGCCATGATGCAGGGAGCCCTCGTCATCTCCGACGCTGTGAGCGGTGGGCCCGGCCTCCTTGACGACGACGCGCGGCGGCTCGGGATCGCCGCGGCGATGGCCGCGCCGGTCTACGACCACGGTGAGCTTGCAGGGTCGCTCGCCGTGGCGTCCAAGCACCCGGGCCGCGCCTACGAGCTACGCGACCAGCAGGTTCTCCTCTCGCTCGCCGAGCACGTGAGCCTGGCGCTGAACCATTCCCGCGCGGTGGAGGATGCGCTTCGCGAGGCGTTCCACGACTCGCTCACGGGCCTGCCGAATCGCGCCCTGCTCCTGGACAGGCTGACGCACGCGATCACCCGTGCCGAGCGCACGGAGCGCACCACGGCGATTCTCTTCTGCGACCTCGACGGCTTCAAGACCCTGAACGACAGCCTTGGACACTCGGTCGGCGACCGCCTCCTGCGCCAGGTCGGAGAGCGCATCTCCGGATGCGCCGGGGCTGCCGACACGGTTGCGCGGCTGGGTGGCGACGAGTTCGCGGTGCTGATCGAGGAGGCCCTGCGTCCCAGCGACGCCGCCCGCGTCGCGCACCGCATCCTGCGCTCCCTCGAGGACCCGTTCGACCTCGCAGGCCGCGAGATCTTCATCACCGCGAGCATCGGCGTCGCCACCGGGTCGGGCACGGCCGAGAACCTGCTGCGAAACGCGGACCTCGCGATGTACAGGGCGAAGAGCCGCGGCAAGGGCCGCTACGCGATCTTCGAGCCGGAGATGCACACCGCGATCGTCGAGCGGCTCGAGCTCGAGCTCGACCTGAAGCGAGCCGTCCAGCGCGACGAGCTCGTCCTGGCCTACCAGCCGATCTACGACCTGAGCGACCACACGATCGTGGCCTTCGAGGCGCTCGTGCGCTGGCAGCACCCGAATCTGGGCCTGGTCGTCCCGGACCGGTTCATCTCCCTCGCCGAGGAATCCGGTCAGATCTCGGCCCTCGGCCGATGGGTCCTGAACGCCGCCTGCAGCGAGGCCACGCGCTGGCGGGACGAGCACCCCGGCTTCCCGGACCTTCAGGTGGGCGTCAACATCTCGGGCGTCCAGATTCGCGAGCCCGGCCTGGCCGACGACGTGGCAGGCGCGCTGTCGGCATCCGGCCTCGACGCGTCGGCGCTCACCCTCGAGATCACCGAGACGGCGCTCATGGAGGACTCCGAGGCCGTGGTCGGCCGGCTCGAGGAGCTCAAGGAGCTCGGCGTGGGGCTCGCCGTCGACGACTTCGGAATCGGGCACTCCTCCCTGCGCTACCTCCAGCGGTTCCCGCTCGACAACCTCAAGATCGACAAGGCGTTCATCGCGGGGATCGGGCTCGAGCAGGACGTCCCCGCGCTCGTCCGCGCGATGGTCGACCTCGCTCAGATCTTCGACCTGATGGTCGTGGCGGAGGGCATCGAGCGCCCGGAGCAGATTCCCGAGCTCCTCGACCTTGGCTGCACGCTCGGCCAGGGGCATTACCTCTCCTACCCGCTGGCGCCGCAGGACGCGGGCGAGATGCTTCTGAAGGCTGCCGCGGGCTGAGCACGGTCGGGGGCGGCGGATAGGCTCGCCGCCCGATGCGTTCACGGCCTGCGACGACTCTCGCGGTTCTCCTCGCGGCGCTCGCCGCGCCGGCTTCGGCAGGCGCGGTCGAAAACCTCGCCGGTGAGCCCCCGTTCGGCGGAACGCCGCCGCCGCGGCTCAAGCAGCCGGCCTCGGAGGGTCGGCCCCCGCCCGGGTTCCGGCTGAGCGCCGACCAGGCGATCGCCATCGCCTCGCGTGCCGGCCCGGTGGCCGCGGAGCGCGCGCAGGACGGGACCCTTCGCCCCCGAGCGTTCGAGCGCGGCGCGGACGAGTGGCAGGTCGACTTCTACGCCTCGGGCAGCGGAAAGGTGGCCGAGGCGATCGTCGTCGACGCCGACGGCAGCGTTCTGGGCGCGTGGCACGACCAGCAGCTCGGGACGCCGCTCGCCCGTGGCTACAGCGGCGCCGTGGCCCAGAAGGTCAACGCCCCGTACGTCTGGCTCCTGCTGAGCGTGCTGTTCGTCGCCCCCTTCATCGACCCGCGCCGCCCGTTCCGCGCCGTCCACGCCGACCTACTGGTCCTGGTCGGCCTCGGGGCGTCCCTGTTCTTCTTCAATCGCGGCGAGATCACCCTCTCGGTCCCGCTCACCTATCCGGTCCTCGGGTATTTCGTCCTGCGGATGCTGGCGGCCGGGCTCTGGCCGCGCGAGCGCGCGGGCCCGCTCGTGCCGCGAGTCCCGATCCGCTGGCTGGCGTGGGCCGCGGTGGCGCTCGCGGTCGGCCGGGTCGCTCTCAACCTCGTCGACTCGCACGTGATCGATATCGGCGTGGCCGGCGTGATCGGCGCCCATCACATCGCCCACGGGCAGGAGCTCTACAACGGCGCGTTCGCGCCGGGAATCGACCTCCGCGGCGACGTCTACGGCCCGTTCAACTACCTCGCCTACCTGCCGTTCGAGCTGGTCTGGCCCTGGCACGGCACCTGGGGCTCGGTCCCGGCAGCGCATGCGGCCGCGATCGCCTTCGACCTGCTCACCGCGCTCGGCCTTCTTGCCCTGGGCCGGCGGCTGCGGGCGGGCGCGGATGGACGTGCACTCGGCGTGGCGATGGCGTTCGCGTGGCTCGCCTGCCCATGGACGCTCTACGCCATGAACGCCAACGCCAACGACGGCCTCGTCGCAGCCCTGGCCGTCGGCGCGATGCTTGCCCTCGCCTCGCCCGCGGGCCGTGGGCTCTTCATCGCGCTCGCGGCCGCGGCCAAGTTCGGGCCGGCGGCGCTGGCACCGTTGTTCGCGACGGCGACCGGCGAGCGGCGGATCCGCTCGTGGCTCGTCTTCGGAGTTGTCTTCGCGCTCGCCCTCGCCGCGCTCTTCGCGCCGTTCATCCCAGGCGGCGGGATCCACGAGCTCTACGACCGCACCCTCGGCTACCAGGCCTCGCGAAGCTCGCCGTTCAGCATCTGGGGCCTCGCGCCGTCGCTCGACTTCCTCCGCACCGGGGTTCGCGCCGGTGCGGTGCTGCTCGCTGTGGCGGTCGCCTTCTTTCCGCGCAATCGCTCGGCGGTCCAGGTGGCGGCCCTCGCGGCCGCGGTCACGATCGCGATCCAGCTGGGCGCGACCCACTGGTTCTACTTCTCCGTCGTCTGGTTCCTGCCGTTCGTGCTGGTGGCGAGCTTCGCCGAGCTCCGCTCGATCGCGCCGGTCGAGCTCAGGCCAGCCGGGTCCGAAGCTCGCCCAGCTGCGGCGAGCTGATCACCACCTCGTCCCCTGCTCGAAGCCAGACATGCGGGTCGCGCGTGGAGCCCACTCCCGAGGGAGTCCCGGTCGAGACGATGTCGCCAGGCTCCAGGGTCATGAGGCTCGACAGGTCGGCGACGAGCGCGGGGATCGAGAAGATCAGGTCGTCCGTGGAGGACGCCTGCATCCGCTCGCCGTTGAGGGCCAGCTCGAAGGCGATCGCGTCGTGGCTTCCCGCCTCGTCCGGTGTCACCAGAGCCGGTCCGCAGGGCGCCGAGCCATCAAAGATCTTGCCGATCATCCACTGCGGCGTGGCGAACTGCAGGTCGCGGGCGGAGAGGTCGTTGAGCAGCATGTATCCGGCGACGTGGTCGAGAGCGTCCGACTCGGCAACGTCCTTCGCGCGGCGGCCGACCACGAACGCGACCTCGGCCTCGTAGTCCACCTTGTCGCTCACGGTAGGCAGCGCAACCGTGGCTCCGGGCGAGGCCAGCGCGTTGGCGAACTTGGCGAAGATCGTCGGCCGCGACGGGGGGTCGATTCCGGCCTCGGCCGCGTGGGCCGCGTAGTTCAGGCCGATGCAGACGATCTTCTGCGGGTCGGGGACCGGCGGCCCGAGCTCCGCGTCGTCGAGGGATACCGCCGCCGGCGCATCCGCAACCGCGGCCTCGAGGTCGGCGATGCGATCCGCCTCCAGCAGCTCGCGCACGCTCGAGCCCTCGCCGCCGAGGGCGTCCCAGGCATCCACGAGGGCGTCCTCGCGAACGACCCCAGCCCGCAGCCCACGCGTGGATAAGTAGGTGACGAGCCGCATCGCTCGGCACCCTATCCGTCCCTAGAATCAGTCAGGCGGGCCCCAAAGGGCTCGACCCCATCAGGGGGCGTAGCTCAGTTGGTTAGAGCGCCGGCCTGTCACGCCGGAGGCCGCGGGTTCGAGTCCCGTCGCTCCCGTTCTCTTCTCCGCTGCAACGGGCCGCGTTGCTGCACGACCCCTCGATAGGCTCGTTCGATGTCACAGTCGGAGCGAGCCGAAAGGTTCCGCGCCCTGCACGATGGCGATCCGTTCGTCATTCCAAACCCGTGGGACGCAGGCTCGGCCAAGGTGCTCCAGCGCCTCGGCTTCAGTGCACTGGCCACCACCAGCGGCGGCATGGCCTTCACGCTCGGCAAGCTCGACGGGAACGTCACCCTTGATCAGGTGATCGAGCACACACGCGCGATCGTGGAGGCCAGCGAGCTGCCGGTCTCCGTAGATCTCGAGAACGGCCACGGACACGCCCCCGAGGACGCGGCTCGAGCGATCACGCGAGCGGCTGAGGCGGGTGCGGTTGGTGGCTCGATCGAGGACTGGGACCGGGAGGGAGCGATCTACGAGATGAACCACGCAGCCGAGCGAGTCGCGGCTGCGCGCGAGGCGGCGGACGCGACCGGCTTTCCGTTCACCCTCACGGCCCGTGCCGAGAACTTCGTGCGCGATACCCCCGACCTCGACGACACCATCGCCCGTCTCCAGGCCTATGAGGAGGCCGGCGCCGATGTCATCTATGCACCCGGGCTGAAGAGCACGGATCAGATCCGTGCGATCTCTGACGCGACCTGCAAGCCGCTCAACGTGCTCGCACGCTCGGGCCTCTCGATGAGCGAGATGGCGCAGGCGGGGGCGCAACGGATCAGCGTCGGCTCGCGCCTGGCCTGGGTGGCCGTGGCGGCGATGGTCGACGCGGCGGCGGCGATCCGCGACTCGGGCGACTTTTCGAAGCTGGCCGTGCGCGTCTCCCCCGACGTCTGGTTGGGCTAGCCGCTGGAGCTCGTGGCTACGCGGCAGGGTCTCGAGGTTGACTCGCGCCCGCCCGCTGGATAGGTTGCTCCACGTCTCGTTCGAAGGACCCCAAGTGGCCTCTCGAACACGATTCTTAATCACCGCGTGCCTCGCGCTCGCAATCTTCACGCCGGCAGCGGCTGCGCATCCGCCTGCGCTTCAGCTGCCATGGACTCAAGGGGAGAGCTGGTTCTACGAGGGTGGCCCCCACAGCACGCTCGGATGCCCGGACCAGTCCTTCAGTTGCACCGGAGGCAAGCCCTGGAACTCGCTGGACTTCGGCGTGTCCGGGCCTGGCATCGTCCGCGCCGCGGCGGCCGGGACCGTGCAATCGACCACGCAATGCCCCGCGAAATCCAACTTCGTGATCCTCGACCACGGCGACGGGTGGCACACCACCTACTACCACCTCGTGGACATCAGGGTCCATCCGGGCGAGCACGTCACCGGGGGCCAGCGGCTCGGCACGACCTCCACCGAACACGGCTGCGCGGGCCACGCGGATGGCCCCCACGTGCACTTCTCGGTCGCCAGGTACACCGGGCCCTACAGCTGGCACGGCGGTCGCGTGGATCTCGACGGCTTCCAGATCGGCAGCTGGATCTTCCACTACGGCAAGACGCAGTACTCCGGATGCGCGACGAACGTCGTCACCAAGCATCTGGTTTGCCCCGGGGGAAAGCTCAGCAACGACGGCGCCGCGGTTCGAGAGTGCGGCGCCACCAACGCGGTCAAGTCG
>JAWVFM010000195.1:0-4795 GCA_033856015.1 Solirubrobacterales bacterium | reverse complement strand
AAGCGCCACTTCCAGGACGCGGCCTCGCTCGCGCAGGTCTACCCGCGTTTCGCCGACTTCCAGGCGGTCCGCGACGAGTACGACCCGAAGCGGCTGTTCGCCAACGAGTACACGGAGCGCGTCCTCGGCCCCTAGCTAGAGGAACGCGAGCCCGTCGCCGCGGTAGGTCGTGACCTCGTCGACCACCGCGTTGCCGGAAACCAGGTAGAGGGTGTTGAACCGCTCGCAGAGCTCGCCCGCCTTGGCGTGGCGCATGTAGATCCGGTCGCCGACGCGGATCGACTTTGCCGCCGTGCCGAGGAGCGGCGTCTGGACCTCGCCCGCGCCCTCCTCGGAATCGAGGGTCAGGCCGGTCGGGAGGTAGGGCTGCGGGAGTCGGCTCGGGGTTCCGGAGCCGGAGGCCAGGTAGCCGCCGCCGAGCGCCGTGACGATCCCCGGGCCCGGCCGGCGCACGACGGGGAGGACGAAGAACGCCGCGGGTGTGAGGTCGAGCGAGCGGTAGGTGTCGAAGAGAGCCGGGGCATAGAAGCCCGAGCCCGCGGTGAGCTCGGTGACGTTCCCGGCCGCCGCGGTGCGGGCGAGGCTTCCGGTGCCGCCGCCGTTCACGACCCTGGGCTCGGCGACCTCGCGGATGGCCGCCAGGATCTGCGGCAGGCGGCTTCGCAGATCGGCCTCCGAGCGCGACTGCATGGCGCGGATCGCCGCGCTTCGCAGCGGCTTGCCGGGCAGGCGATCGCCCACGCCGGCGATCTGCCCCTCGTAGGCCATCACCCCGGCAAGCTCGGTCCCGGGCCGGCCCGCGATCTCCTGTGTGAGGCGCCGCGCCTGCGCCGGCCAGTGGACGGGTGAGCGCTTCGGGCCGATCCGCGCCAGCCGCCCGCGCAGGGCCCAGTAGCTCGCGTCGACGTCCAGGCAGACCGGCAGCCGCGAGGGCCCGGCGCCGATGGTCGCCTCGATCAGGTCGAGCTGGGCGACGACGTCGACCATGAGGACCGGTGGCGTGGACTCGCCGCCCGCCGCCAGCTTCGCGAGCTCGGAGATCGCCTCCCGGTTGACGCTCGGGTAGCCGACCACGACGTCTTCGAAGCCGAGGCGCGCGAGGTGCAACGCCTCGGGCAGCGTGAAGGCCAGGACGCCTTGAAAGCCCGCATCGAGGGCGAGCGCGCGCCGCATGAGGTCGACGGAGCGGACCGACTTCGATGCGACGCGGATCGGCAAGCCGGCGGCCTGGGCGAGCATCGCCCGCCCGTTCGCCTCGAAGGCGTCGAGGTCCACGAACGCGAACGGCGCTGGAATTGCCTCGAAGATCGCCTCGTAGCGCTCATGGAGAGCGGCGGCGTTCGTCTCGTCCACGCGCGGGCTCAACCTGCGGCGAGCGTATCTAGAATCGGCGCGAAGCCCGGGGCGCTGCGCGCCCCGCGGCCTCAATCCCGGAGAGGTGGCCGAGTGGCTGAAGGCACTCGCCTGCTAAGCGAGTAGGGGGCGACAAGCTCTCTCGAGGGTTCGAATCCCTCCCTCTCCGCTGCTTGGTTGGTTGCTAGGGGAAACCAGCGCCCTGGGACTAACGCCCTTCAACCGCAGGTGCATGGGGCTCCGCCGGGCGGAACGGTCGGGCGCCGCGCTCGCCCGCGAATAGGTCGAGGACAGCGTAGTCGCGCGCATCGCGGGTGATCCATGCGTGGTTGGTGACCAACGCCCGCTTGCCGAGAAACGCCACGTTCGCCGGCGCGTCGAACGGGACCGCCTGACCGGGCTGCTGCATTGGAACGTTGGCGACTACCTCTCCCTCGGGAGACACGATCACCAGTCCGTTGTTGAGCGTCTCGTAGATCTTGCCCGAGCGGCCGAAGGCAAAGCCGTCCAGGAACTCGCCGAAGGGAGCCTGCCAGAGCGGCTTCAGCTTGCCGGCGCTGCCGTCGGGGAGGATCCTGATCGTGTAGAGGCCGGCGGGCGCGAGCGGACCTGGCGTCGCCATCGCGAACATCAGCGTCCGTCGGTCGGGCGTGACCTGCGCGCCGTCGGGCCCGAAGACGCTGTCGAGGGAGGGATCCGAGAACCACACGCTTGCGGTCCCACCGCCGGGCGGCACCCGCCAGATCAGGGCTTGTGTGGTGTCGGTGACGTACATCGCCCCATCCGGTGCGAAGGTCGGATAGTTGGGAAACGGCGCACGATCGTCAGGGGCCGCCGAGCACTGTTCGGAGCCCAGCGCCGCAACGCAGGGAGGGACGTCGGGAAGCCGCGCGTAGGTGACCTGGCGGCCGGTTTGCGGGTTGAGCCGGATCACCCGCGGTGGCGCGAAGTCGGCGATGTAAAGGCGTCCATCGCGGTCCAGCGAGATCCCGTACAGCCCGTAGGACGGATTCGAGAGGTCCTGGCCGCGAATCGTCCACTGGTCCTTCAACTTGCCGTGGGTGGAAAAGGCGAAGACCTTCGACGGTGGTGGATTCGGGCCGGGGTCCTTAGGACTCGTTCCCACGTAGACCCGGTGTCGCTGCCGATCGACCGCGATTCCCTCAGGCAGGCCGGGAGCCGGAACGCGGGCGAAGAGGCGCACCGTCAGCGGCTCGCGCACCCTGGCGGCAGTCGCCGGACCGGCCAGAGCACAGAAGACCGCGACGACGCCCGGGATCGCAATCCGGCGAATCATCAACACGGTCACTCCGACCGTACCTGTCGCCCGCGAGGCCGGCGCCGGTTGAGGCGCCACTGCTAAGAGCGGAGGGGGCAGGTCTGGCTCGCGAGGTTCAGGAGTCGGTCGCGCCGGATGGGAGGCCGCTCCCATCATTGGGTCCACTCGGAGATCCGTGCCCAAAGGGCTGCGGTGGCGCGTTGGACGTCGGGGTTCAAGTACCGTCTCGCCAGCCCCGCTGCTTGGTTGGTTGCTACGGCGCTCAGCTGGCAGACCCCGGCAGACTTACAGACGCATGCCGGTGGCGCCGAAGCGCGCGTCGGGGCGAATCGGGCAAGCGGAGACAACAGAAGCCGCTGGAGAGGTCTTGGCGGGAAGGCCATCACTGTCACGTCTGAGTAGCGCTGCATCAGGGCGGCCAGCTCTGCGGCCGCACGCGGCCCGCGCGGAACGCCGCGCTGGGTGTACTTGCCCTCGCGAGCCAGGGCCGCCGCCTCCACGAGAAACGCCTGCAGGTCAAGGGCGGGCGTGACCTCCACCCGCACGAGCGCGTTGGTATCTCCCTGATTTCTGAACGCGTGCACCACCCCAGGCTCGGCTACGACCGTCTCGCCGGGTCCGTAACGACCGCGAGTCTTTCCAACGCGAAACTCGACCGTTCCGCTGATCACCTCGAAGCGCTCGGTTTGAGTTGGGTGGTAGTGGGCCGGCACGTCACCGCCGGGCGAAGTCCAAACCTCCGCTCGCAAGACGTCGCCATCACGGCTGAACGACATTCGCTGGCGGCGCACTGGATCCACAATTTCGGCCGGCGTCCGGTCTCCTTCGTTGTGCTCCGAGCTTGGTGTTACCCTAGCGTAACATGCTGGCCAAGACCACGAAGCTGCCCTGGGACGAGCGCCGCCGCCTGATCATCGAAGCCGCCAGCCAGAACTTTGCGACCCGCGGCTACGCGAACACCTCGATCGACGAGGTGGCCGCAGCCGCGGGAGTGACCAAGCCGATCGTCTACCGCCATTTCGGGCCGAAGAAGAAGCTGCATATGGCGTTGCTTGCGATCCATCGCGACGAACTGCTCACGACGCTCGCTGAGGCAATGAGGGAGCCAGGCACGCTTGCTGAGCGCGTACCACGGGCGGTCGACGGGTGGTTCGCCTACGTCGAAAGGCATCCATATGCCGGCGTCATGTTGTTTCGCGACACCACCGGCGACCCAGATGTACGCCGCTTCTACGAGGAGATGCAGGCAACGGCTCGATCGGCGGTAGCGGCGCTGATCACGGCGGAGGAGGGCTTTCTGGTGCCCGCCTCCGTGGTGGAGCCGCTGGCCGAGCTGACTCGAGCTGCGCTCGCCGGTTTGGCGATCTGGTGGAGTGAGCATCCAGCGCTCTCGCGCGAGGACATCGTTCAAGTTGCGGTTAGCGGAATCTGGCTCGGGCTCGAACGCACCGGGCAGCAGGGCTAGTCGGGCGAGAGATTGGTCGCTTACAGAGGGTCCGACTCGGCGAGCGGCGGGCCCACGACTTCCATCCCGCGCTCGGCGGCAGCGCGGCGAAACGCTTCGAGGTCGAACGCGGTGAGCTCTGCGAGGCGATCGAAGAACCCCTCCATGCCAGCCGGCGTGAAGGTCACGAGCATCCTGCCAGCCTCCTCGCCGACGTTCTGAAAGCCATGTGCGACGCCGCGCGGAATGAAGACAAACGACCCAGCGGGCGTTGCGCTCACCTTGCCTCCAACCTTGAAGCGCAGGTCACCGGCGAGCACGTAAACGCACTCGTCCTCCCGGCCATGCACATGCAGCGGTGGCCCCTCTCCTGGAGGAACGCCGACCTCCAGCGCGGTGAGGGCGCCGTTTGTCTGCTCACCGCGCGCGATGAAGGTCACGTCGCCGCCGATTGGGCTCCGGACAGTCTCGCCCTCTCCGGGGCTCACGGCCACCGCACGCGGCTCGCCTGGCATCTGTCGAGTACTACCAGAACTCTCCACTTCACTGGAGAACTGGCAGACCGTGCGGGGAGGTCCCTGCCGGCCGCTAGCGCTTGACGATGTTGTGGATCTGCATCAGCTCCGGCTCGCCGGGCTCGATCCCGACGTCCGAGAGGACGGGCATCAGCTTCTCGCCGAATGCGTCGAGCTGCTCCTGGGAGTCCCAGATCTCGCTGA
>JAWVFM010000194.1:0-3034 GCA_033856015.1 Solirubrobacterales bacterium | reverse complement strand
CGAGGTCTGGCGCGAGCAGGAGGAGAAGGGCCTGTCGATCAAGAAGATCGACGAGGCGGTGGCCGAGGCGAAGACGGCGCCGATGGGCCCGTTCATCCTCGGCGACCTGCTCGGGCTCGACACCATCGTCCACGTCGCGGAGCACCTGAACGAGTCCTACGGGGACAGCTTCTACGTGCACAAGGGCATGAAGCAGCGCGTCGAGGAGGGCAAGCTCGGCCTGAAGAGCGGCGGCGAGGGCCTCTACAAGGACGGCGAGCCGCAGATCCCCGGCGATGGTGATCCTTCGGATGACCTCGCCGACCTCTTCACGTCGAAGGCGCTGGTCGAGTCCTGCCTCCTGCTTGAGGAGGGCGTCGCCAACGTCCGCGACATCGACCTCGGGATGATGGCCGGCGCGGGCATGGACCCGCGCCGCGGGATCTTCCCCCCGCTCATGAAGGCCGACATGGACGGGCTCGACGTGGTCCTCGAGCGGCTCGAGAAGCTGGCCGTGGAGCGTGGCGACCGCTTCGAGCCGCCGCGGATCCTGCGACGTCTGGTCGCCCAGGGCCGGCTCGGCATGCAGTCCGGCCAGGGCTTCTACGCCTACGCGCAGCCGGACGGCGGCGAGCAGACCGACACCGTCAAGGTCGAGACTCGGGGAGACGTGGCGATCGCCTGGCTGGCGAACCCGCCGATGAACGCGATCTCGCCGCAGGTGATCGCGGACCTGGGCACGGTCTGGAAGCGCGTGAACGACGCGGGCGGGGTCCACGCGATGGTCATCTGCTCGACGATCCCGGTCGTCTTCTCGGCAGGCGCCGACATCAAGGCGTTCACGCAGGCCGACCCCGCGGAGGGCGCGAAGGTCTCGGCGGGCGGCCACGACCTTCTGCGCGAGCTGGGAGGCGGGCGGATCGTCACGATCGCCGCCGTCAACGCGCTGGCGTTCGGAGGGGGGTGCGAGCTCGCCATGGCGTGCGACTTTCGCATCGCCGCCTCGTCGGCCGTCTTCGGCCAGCCGGAGATCAAGCTCGGGATCATCCCCGGCTTCGGCGGTACGCAGCGACTGCCGCGGCTCGTCGGCGCCGCCAAGGCGCTGGAGATGAACCTCGTCGGCGACGCGATCTCCAGCGTCGATGCCCTGGAGCACGGCCTGGCCCAGCGGGTCGTGCCCGACCACGAGCTCTTCGACACGGCGCTCATGTGGGCCCGGCGACTCGCCGGGCAGGCGCCCGTCGCGGTGGAGCAGATCAAGCAGGTCTCGAACAAGGGCGACCTGGACGAAGGAATCGAGGCCGAGAAGGCGGGATTCGCCAAGGCCTTCCTCTCCGAGGACGCGAAGGAGGGCATCGGCGCGTTCCTCGGCAAGCGCACCCCGACGTGGCAGGGGAAGTAGGCGCCACCAGCGCGACGGACGCGCAGCGGCTCGCGGGACTCATCCGCGAATCCGCGTCGACGGTCGCGCTGACGGGGGCCGGGATCTCGGTCCCGTCTGGCATTCCCGACTTCCGGACTCCGGGCAAGGGGCTCTGGACCAAGGTGGACCCGATGAAGGTCGCGCACATCGACGCGTTCCATCGCGACACGGCCGGCTTCTGGGAGTTCTACCGCCCGCGGTTTGCCGAGCTCGGCGACAAGGAGCCGAACCCGGCTCACATGGCCCTGGCACAGCTGGAGGAACAGGGGCTGCTCGACGCGGTCATCACCCAGAACATCGATCGCCTCCACCGCAAGGCCGGCTCGCGCGAGGTGGTCGAGGTCCACGGGTCGATCGCAACCTCGAGCTGCACGACCTGCGGCTCGCGCTACCCGCTGGAGCAGGTCGACTCGCTCTTCGGCGACGACGGCGTCGCCACGTGCCGCGGCTGTCGCGGCAAGGTCAAGCCGGACGTGGTGCTGTTCGGCGAGCTGCTTTCGGAGTCGGCCATGAGCCGGGCCCAGATGCTCTGCGCGGGCGCCGACCTGCTGATCTGCATCGGCAGCTCGCTCGAGGTGCACCCGGTCGCCGCCCTTCCCGAGCTGACCCTGGCGGCCGGCGGTCAGGTCGCTGTCGTCACTCGCAGCGCGACGCCGTACGACTCGGAGGCCGTCGTAAAGCTCGATCGCGACGTGGTCGCCGACCTGGGTGCGGTCCTGGCCGCGCTCGAGGCGTGAGCGCGCCCGCGGCGGTCGCGTTCGACAACGACGGGCTGCTCCTTGACACGGAGGTCCTCTGGACCTACGCGGAGGAGAAGCTCTTCGGGTCGCGTGGCCTCGAGTTCACGCCGGAGCACAAGCTCCAGCTCGTCGGCACGGCCGCGGAGGTTGCCGGCCCGGCCCTCGAGCTCATGCTCGGCGAGCCGGGGCGTGCCGCGGCGATCATGGCCGAGCTTCACGACCTCGTCATGGTGGAAGCCCAGGGCGGCGGCCGGCCGATGCCGGGAGCCGTCGAGCTCGTGGAGGCGCTCACCGCGGCCGGCACGCCGCTCGCGCTGGTCTCGAACTCGCCGCCGGGCTTCGTCGACGCGGTGCTCGGCCCGACCGGGCTTGCCGACGCCTTCGAGTTCCTGATCACTCCCTTCGAGGGCCTGCGGCCAAAGCCTAACCCGGACCTTTACCTCGAGACATGCCGGCGGCTCGGCTCCGCTCCGGGCGAGAGCGTGGCCCTGGAGGATTCGCGCCCCGGGGTCGGCGCCGCCCGCGCCGCGGGAATGCGGGTCGTCGGCGTGCCGTCCGTCGCCGGGGTCGAGCTCGAGGGCTGCGACGTCGTCGCTGCGTCGCTCACGGCGCCGGAGGTCTGGGCCGCGGTCGGCCTGGATCGCTGACGCATATCCCGCGGGCTCGCGGGCTCGCCGCAGCGAAGGACCGAAGCTACCGGCCTACCTTCATCGAGTGGAGAAAAACGACGTCTAGGTCGACGTTTTTCTCCACTCGGCGGGAATGGGCGGGGGGCTAGACGTCGGGCTCGAACTCGGCGGCGACGGAGAAGATCACCCAGAGCAGCAGCAGGACGCCGGCGATCGCCTCGATCGCGGCGCTCGCCGAGAGGCCGCCGGCGACCATGACCACG
>JAWVFM010000193.1:0-2737 GCA_033856015.1 Solirubrobacterales bacterium | reverse complement strand
CCCCTCCCACTCGTAGCCCGGGCGGATGAGGACCGTGACGGCGTCGTCCGCCTCGGGGATGATCCGCTCGATCCGGCCGCGAAGCTCTCGCGTCGACCAGAGCGGGTTGATCAGCTCGAGGTAGTCGTCGGGCAGGAGCGGCGTGAAGAGCGCGCGAACGGCATGCAGGGTTCGCGCCTGCCACTTCGGGACCTTGGGTGGGGCGCCGCGCTCGGCCATCGGGACGAGCATAGACACCTTTGAGAACGAGTGTCAACCTCACGTTCCCATATCACGCCTGACTTCCCTAGAATCAGGCAGGTGACTGCCCGCGCGAGCACCGCACGGAAGGCTCGCGAGCGCGAGCTGGTGGCGGCGACGCGAGCGTTCTTCGACGAGCGCGGCGTCCAGGAGGCCGGCGTCGAGGAGATCGCGCAGGCGGTCGGCATCGCCCGGGGCCTGATCTACCGCCACTTCTCCTCGCGCGAGGAGCTCTACGTCCTGACCGTGACCGACTACCTGGACGAGCTCGCCGGTGAGCTCGAGCAGGCGATCGCGGAGGACGACGACCCGGTGCTCCAGCTCGAGCGCTGCACCAGGGCATACGCGAGCTACTGCCAGCGCTACCCGGCCTTCCTCGACGCGTCGCTCGCGCTCATGCAAGGCCCGGCGCGCCAGCTCTACGAGCGGATATCGGAATCGGTCTGGCTGCGCTTGGGCCAGGGCATGGCCCGCTGCATCGAGAGCCTCGCGGCGACACTCCGGCGCGGGGTGGAGGCGGGAGTGTTCGAGGTGGAGGACCCGGACTACACGGCGAACGTGCTCTGGACACAGGGGCTGGGAGCCATGCACCTGGCGAGGATCCGCGTCGGCGTCCGCCAGGCGGCGCCCGGCGTGCCGACGCTCTTCAAGGTCGAGCCGGACCGGGTCATCGACAGCTGCGTGGCGAGCGCGATGGCGCTCGTCGCTCCAACTAGCCCGCCGCCGGCAGCTTCCAAACCACCTCGAAGCGCAGCACGTCCTCGCGGGTGAGGATCGAGAACTCGCTCTCCAGAGCCGGGACCTGACTCCGGTAGCGCCCCACGGCATCGCGCTTCGTCGCCTCCTGCGGATCGTCAAGGCGATGGACCTCGGGCTGGAGGCCGCGCAGGTCGACGTCGACCCCCTCGAAGGCGAGGTCCCAGAAGGCCTCCGGATCCAGATAGTCGGGTGTGCCGTCGCCGTTGACCCAGGCGGGCCAGCCGTGGACGGTGGCATGGGGCACGTCGGCGTAGAGGGCGACCGCCCGCCCGCGCGCGTGCAGCTCCAGCGCCGCGGCGCGCACGGCGAGGTGGTCGCGATGCTTGTCGAGCGCGGCCGGCGCCAGCAGGGTGGAGCCGTCCGGCGCATTGGCCTCGATGGCGGCCACGAGCGGCTCGATCGCCTGCTCGCCGTCGCGGTACTGCCCGTCCACGAAGCCCAGCTCGGTCGGCTCGACGCCGGCGAGCGCCAGGGCGTCGCGGTCCTCAGCCGAGCGCGCGGCGGCGCGCTCGAGCGCATTCTCCGCGCGCGTCAGCTTGTCCCACCAGCCGGGCGTCGAGTCGCCATCGGACGGGCCGTTGAAGACGGTGAGCACCGTCGCGTCGCCCGAGGCGAGGACGTGCCAGAGCGACAGCGCGGCGTCGTCTGGGTGAGGGGAGAGGATCACGGGGGCAGGCACGTGAGGACCACGTTATCCGTCACTCGCCGCCGTTCCTGGTCTTTTTACACACACGCCCGCTCTAGACTCGCGGCGTGACCCCGGTCTGCGCCAGTTGCGGCGCCGAGCTCACCGGCGAGGCGCGCTTTTGTTCGTCCTGCGGGGCAGCGGTCGACGCGTCCGCTTCGCGGGAGGCGCGCAAGATCGTCACTGCCCTGTTCGCTGACGTGGTCGGCTCGACATCGCTGGGCGAGAGCATGGATCCCGAGGACTTCAAGTCGATCGTCGGCGAGGCGGTCGCGCGAATGGCGATCGCCGTCGCCGAGTTCGGCGGCGAGGTCTCCGAGTTCGCGGGCGACGGACTGCTCGCGCTGTTCGGCGCGCCCACTGCGCACGAGGACGATCCCGAGCGGGCAGTCCTCGCCGGGCTGCGCATCGTCGGGCGAGCCACCGAGCTCGCCGCCGACGTCGCCAAGGACTGGTCGATCGAGGGTTTCGCCGTCAGAGTCGGAATCGAGACGGGCCTCGCCGTCCTCGGACCTGTAGGAGGAGGCGGCCGGGTGGAGTACGGGGCGGTCGGCGACGCCCTGAACACGGCTGCTCGCCTGCAGGCAGCCGCCGATCCCGGGACCGTGCTGGTGGGTGCGCAGACCCATCGATCGATCGCCGGGCTCTTCGATTGGGGCGAGCCCCAGGCCCTGACCCTCAAGGGAAAGGCCGAGACCGTGACCGCCTACCGGGCCCTCGCCAAGCGCGCCGGAGCCGACGGGGGCGTGAGCGGGGGGGCGGCGGTCGCGGCGGGGATCGTCGGGCGAGAGGGAGAGCTCGCCGCCGCCGGCGAGCTGGTCAACCGGGTGCTGGCGGGATCAGGGGGAATCCTCGTGATCTCCGGAGACGCCGGGATCGGCAAGTCGCGGATGGTGGCCGAGGTCCGCGCCCACTTCGAGGCCGCCTGCGGTGGGAGCGCAGCCGCGGGGCGCTGGCTCGAGGGGCGCTGCGTCTCCTACGGCGAGGCGCTTCCCTACTGGCCGTTTCGCGCCCCCATCCGCGAGTGCCTCGAAGCCGCGCCGGAGGCCCACG
>JAWVFM010000192.1:0-4962 GCA_033856015.1 Solirubrobacterales bacterium | reverse complement strand
GGCGGCCGGGGATCGTCCACCGCCTCGACAAGGACACCTCCGGCCTCATGATCGTCGCCCGCGACGACGAGTCCCACCGTCGTCTCGCCGCCCAGATCAAGGCGCGCGAGGTGGGCCGGACCTATCTGGCGCTCGTCGACGGGACGCCGCGCTCGCGCTCCGGGACGATCGACGCGCCGCTCGGCCGCGACTACCGGGCCCCTGCGCGGCGCGCCGTCGGCGGCCGCTCGCCGCGCACCGCGGTCACCCACTTCGAGGTCACCGAGCCGCTCGCCCACGACGCGCTCCTGAAGGTTCGGCTCGAGACGGGCCGAACCCACCAGATCCGCGCCCATCTCGCTTCGATCGGCCACCCGGTCGTCGGCGACCCGCGCTACGGAGGCCCGCGGCGCTATGGCCTCGAGCGCCAGTTCCTCCACAGCTCCCACCTGGAGCTTCGGCATCCGATCACCGCGGAGAAGCTGCGGTTCGACTCGGAGCTGCCGGCGGACCTGGCCGCCGCGCTCGCCCTGGCCCGCGACGCGGAGTAGGCGCTCCGGGCGGCCGGACCGTGCACCTCGCGCGTCCTCCCTAAACTCCCCCGCGTAAAGCAACCGATCCCCTCGTGGAGGGAACGGGGCCCTGCCCGGCCCGGCGACCAGGAGTCGACCGAAGACCGGGTCCCCGCGACGCCACGAGGGACGCAATTCAAAACCTGAAGGGAATCCAAGTGCCCGAGCCTGGGATCAAGGAGCTGCTGGAGGCCGGCATCCATTTCGGCCACCAGACGCGACGCTGGAACCCGCGCATGGCCCGCTACATCTGGGGCGAGCGCGACGGGATCCACATCATCGACCTGATGCAGACGGAGAAGCTGCTCCACGATGCACGAAGCTTCGCGGCGGAGGTGGCCGGACAGGGGGGCTCCATCCTCTTCGTCGGCACCAAGAAGCAGGCGCAGGACGCGGTTGCCGACTGGGCCGGGCGCTGCGGCATGCCGTACGTCAACCAGCGCTGGCTGGGCGGCCTCCTGACCAACTTCCAGACGATCTCCCAGCGGATCGAGCGCCTGCACGAGCTGACCGAGCTGCAGACCGACGGCAAGCTCGACCTGCTCCCGACAAAGGAGCGGATGACGATGCAGTCAGAGCTCGAGCGCCTGGAGTACAACCTCGGCGGCGTCCGCGACATGAAGAAGCTGCCGCAGGCGATCCTGATCCTCGACCTGAAGACCGAGACGATCGCGCTGCACGAGGCGGAGCGGCTGCGGATCCCGATCATCGCCCTCGTCGACACGAACGTCGACCCGATCCCGGTCACCTACCCGATCCCCGGCAACGACGACGCGATCCGCTCGTGCAAGCTCGTCGTCGGCGCCATCGGCGAGGCTGCCGAGGAGGCCGCCACCGCATTCCGTACCGCCGAGGCCGAGCGACGTGCCGAGGAAGAGGAACGACGCCGCGTCGAGGCTGAGGAGAAGGCCAGGCGCGAGGCCGAGGAGAAGGCCCGCAAGGAAGCCGAGGAGGCGGCCAAGGCAGCGGCCGAGGCCGCGCAGGCCGGCCAGGCTGCAGATGGGCCGGCGCCGCAGGCTCAGGCGCCTGCGGCGGAACCGTCCCAGTGAGCGGGTCGATCTCGGCTGCGGACGTCAAGGCGCTCCGCGAGATGACGGGGGCCGGCATCCTGGACTCTCGCGCGGCGCTTGAGGAGGCTGGGGGCGACCTCGACAAGGCCAAGGACGTCCTCCGCGTGAAGGGCCAGGCCTCGGCCGCCAAGCGCAGCGGGCGCGCGACGAGCGAGGGCACCGTCGCCTCCTACATCCACTCAGGCGGCAACGTCGGCGTGCTGGTCGAGGTTCGGTGCGAGACCGACTTCGTCGCGCGCGGCGAGGACTTCCAGGAGTTCGCCCGCGAGGTGGCGCTCCACGTCGCCGGGGCTCCGTCGTTGCCGCGGTACGTCTCGGCCGACGAGATCCCGGAGGAGGCCCGCGAGGCCGAGCGAGCCGTCCACGAGGCCAAGGCGCGTGAGGACGGCAAGCCCGACGACGTCATCGGCCGGATCGTCGACGGGCAGCTCGCCAAGTGGGCGAAGGACGTCGCTCTGCTCGACCAGGAGCACATCCGCACCGACCGCTACGAGGGCAAGACCATCGAGGAGCTTCGCGCCGAGCTCGCCGCCAAGACCGGCGAGAACATCCAGATCGTCCGCTTCGCGAGGTTCGCGGTGGGCGAGGACGACTGAGTAAGGTTCCCCCCGCTATGGGCGGAGACCCGGCCTTCAAGCGAATTCTGCTGAAGCTCTCGGGCGAGTCGTTGCTGGGCTCGCTGGAATACGGGACCGATCCGGTCGAGGTCAGGCGCATCGCAAGCCAGATCAACGAGACGGTCGCCTTGGGAGTGGAGATGGCCGTCGTGGTCGGCGCCGGCAACATCTACCGCGGCCTCTCCGGCGCGGCCGAGGGGATGGACCGCGCGACCGCCGACTACATGGGGATGCTCGCGACGGTGCTGAACGCGCTGACCCTCCAGGACGCGCTCGAGAAGCTCGGCGCCCACACCCGGGTGCTCTCCGCGATCGAGGTCACCGAGGTCGCCGAGCCCTACATCCGCCGCCGGGCAATCCGCCACCTGGAGAAGGGGAGGGTGATCATCTTCGCGGCCGGCACCGGCAACCCGTTCTTCACCACGGACACGGCCGCCGCCCTGCGCGCCCTGGAGATCCACGCCGAGGCGATCCTGATGGCGAAGCACGGGGTCGAGGGCGTCTACGACGCCGACCCGGCGAAGGTTGCGGACGCCCGCTTCCTGGACGAGATCAGCCACCGCGAGGCAATCGAGCGCGGGCTGCGCATCATGGACTCGACGGCGCTCTCGCTCTGCATGGACAACGAGCTGCCGATCTACGTCTTCAACATGGCCGACGAGGCCAACATCGCCCGGATCGTCGCCGGCGAGCGCGTCGGGACCTATGTGCACTCTGGAGCCCCTCGAAACGGCGATAGGGTGCCCGCCTGATGGCCGAGTTGATCGACGAGCTCCTGGCCGACGCCAAGGACCGGATGACGAAGTCGGTCGAGTCCTGTCGCCACGAGATGTCCACGGTGCGCACCGGCCGCGCGAGCCCGCACCTCCTGGACCGCGTGATCGTCGACTACTACGGCGTCGAGACGGCGCTGCAGCAGCTCGCCAACATCGCCGCGCCGGACGCCCGGCTTCTGACCATCACGCCGTACGACCGCAACTCGATCAAGGCCATCGAGAAGGCGATCATGGAGTCCGACGTCGGGCTCACGCCCTCCAACGACGGTGCGCTGATCCGGCTGCAGATCCCCGAGCTGAACGAGGAGCGCCGCAAGGACCTCGTCAAGGTCGTGCATCGCGTGGCCGAGGAAGGCCGGGTTGCCGTCCGCAACATCCGCCACGACGTCCTCGGAGACCTCCGGGAGCTGAAGAAGGACGGCGAGGCGGGCGAGGACGACGAGCGCCGCGCCGAGGGGATCCTGCAGAAGCACACCGACGGAGCCGCGAAGGACATCGACGAGCTCCTGAAGGCCAAGGAAGAGGAGATCCTCGAAGTTTGAGCGGGCCCGAGAGCGCGGGGCCGCGCTTCGTAGCGATCATCACCGACGGCAACGGCCGCTGGGCCGCTGAGCGCGGGCTGGCGGCGATCGAGGGGCACAGCGCGGGCGCGGACGTGGTCAAGGCGCGCCTGCGCGACGCCGTCGAGCTGGGCGTGGAGGAGCTCACGGTCTTCTCGTTCTCCACGGAGAACTGGACGCGTCCCGCCGCCGAGGTCTCCGGGCTCATGCGGATGTTCGGCGAGCGGATCGACGCCGAGACGCCGGAGCTGGACGACGAGGGAGTGCGGATGCGGTTCATCGGGCGCCGCGAGGGGGTCCCGGCCGAGCTCGTGAAGCGGATGGAGTGGGCGGAGGAGACGACCGCGGCGAACAAGCGCATCACGCTCTTCGTGGCTTTCAACTACGGCGGCCGGGCAGAGCTGGTCGACGCCGCCAGGAGGTTCGACGGCGGCGACGAAGAGGAGTTCAGGCAGGCTCTCTACGCGCCCGACATGCACGACCCAGACCTCTTGATTCGCACCTCCGGCGAGCTCCGCACGTCCAACTTCCTGCTCTGGCAATGCGCGTACTCGGAGCTCGTCTTCCGCGACGAGCTCTGGCCGGACTTCACGCGAGCGGCCTTCGAAGAGTCGCTTGCCGAGTTTCGCGAGCGCCGTCGTCGCTTCGGCGGCCGGTAGGGTCGCTCTGGATGGACTTCCCGCCCCGCAACGCGCGACCCGAGCGCAAGCGCATCAACCTGGACGTCGAGTTCGGGCCGCTTCGCGAGGAGATGCAGCCGGCCGAGCGCGCGGCTGCCGCCCCGCCGCGGCGGCCCCGAAACGAGACGCTCGCGCGCGTGGGCTGGGTGCTCCCGTGGATCGTCGGCGTGGTCGCCGCGATCGAGGTCGGCGGGCTCCTGTTTGCGGCGGTGATGGCGGGGTTCGCGTGCCTGGGCATGGCGGAGCTCTTCAAGATGGGGCGCGACGCGCGTCCCTTCGACGTTGCCGCCTTCGCGGTTGCGATCGCGCTCGTGATCGCCGCCTATTACGGCAGCCAGTACGAGCTCGTGATCGTCGGAGCGGCAGCCTTCCCGGCGATGTTCATCGCGGCTCTCGGTCGCGACGACCGGGCCGGCGTCACGACGTCATTCGCCTTCACCGCGCTCGCCATCGGCTGGATCGCGGTTCCCTTCGCCCACGCGGTGCTCCTTCGGCAGCTGCCGCTCCACGGGGGCGCGCTCCTCGTCGACGTCCTCGCCGGCACGTTCCTCACGGACACGTTCGCCTACTTCGGCGGGCGGCTGGCGGGGCGCCACAAGCTGGCGCCCCGGATCTCCCCGAACAAGACCGTGGAGGGCCTGGTGATCGGGGTCGTGGGGGGCACGCTCGCGTTCTGGTTCGCGGGCCTCTACCAGGACTGGCTGACCG
>JAWVFM010000191.1:0-3850 GCA_033856015.1 Solirubrobacterales bacterium | reverse complement strand
TGGGCGGGCATGCACTGGTCGCCAGCGATCGGCGCCGAGCATCGCGCCACCCGCGAGGGCGTCGCGATCTTCGACGAGTCCTCGTTCGCCAAGCTCGAGATCGAGGGCGCCGGCGCCGCCGACGCCGTCGAGCGCCTCTGCGACAACGCGGTCGCCCGCGACGTCGGCCAGATCACCTACACCCAGATGCTGAACCGCCGCGGCGGCATCGAATGCGACTTCACGGTCTCCCGGCTTGCGGAGGACCGCTTCTCGATCGTCACGGGTACGGCGTTCGGCAACCACGACCGCGAGTGGATCCGGCGCAACCTTCCCGAGGACGGCTCGGCGCGCGTCCGGGACGTCACCGCGGCCCAGAGCTGCATGGGCGTCTGGGGGCCGAGAGCGCGCGACGTCCTCGGCGCGCTCACGCCCGCGGACCTCTCGAACGAGGCGTTCCCGTACATGAGCCTCCGCGAGATCACGGTCGGGGACGTGCCGGTGCGGGCGCTGCGAGTCACCTACGTCGGCGAGCTCGGCTGGGAGCTCTACTGCCCGACCGAATACGGCCTGGGGCTCTGGCGGGCGCTCTGGGAGGCGGGCGAGCCGCACGGGATCGTCGCCGGGGGCTACCGCGCGATCGACTCGATGCGCCTCGAGAAGGGCTACCGGGTCTGGGGGGCCGACATCACTCCCGACGAGACCCCGTACGAGGGTGGCGTCGGGTTCTGCGTGAAGCTCGAGAAGCCGGGCGGCTTCATCGGCCGCGACGCCCTCGCTGAGGCAAAGGCGGCCGGGCCGCGAAAGCGACTTCGCTGTCTGGTCCTCTCCGACCCCCGGTACGTGGCGCTCGGCAACGAGCCGGTCCGCATCGGCGGCGAAGTCGCCGGCCGCGTCACGTCAGGCGGCTACGGCTACACGGTCGAGCGCTCGATCGCCTACGCCCTCCTCCCGCCCGAGGGCTCGGAGCCCGGTACAGCCGTGGCCGTCGAGATCTTCGGGCGCTGGGTCGAGGGCGAGGTCGCCTCAGAGCCGCTCTTCGATCCCAAGGGCGAGCGGATCCGGGCCTGACTCGGACCTCAGGCGACAATGCGCCGGGGCAGCAGCCCGGCGAGAATGTGCTCGGTCCCCTCGATGTGCTGGCGCATCGTCACCACGGCGCGGGTGGCGTCCCCGGCAGCAAGCAGCTTGACGAGCCGTTCGTGCTGGGTGTTCGAGTGCGTCAGGACCTGCTCGGGATGGGCGATCAACGAGATCAGGTCACTCATCTGGCCCTGCACCTCGGTCATCGCCTCGACCAGGCGGGGAGAGCGCGCCGCCTCCGCGATGCTGATGTGGAAGCGGATGTCGGCGCGGCGGTACTCCTCGAAGTCGGTTGCCTCTGCCATCCGCTGGACCACGTCGTCGAGCCGCTCGACGTCGGCGGGCTCGGCGCGCTCGGCGGCGAGGAGCACCGCCCCGGCCTCCACCGCGACCCTGTACTCGAGGATGGCCCACGCCTCCGTGTCCAGGGTGGCCTGACCGCCCTCCGTCAGCGGCGGCTCGGCCGCGACGAACGTCCCGCCGCTTCGCCCGCGGCGAGCGCTCAGGTGACCGCTCTGCTCGAGCGTCGTCAGCGCCTGGCGGAGCGTCGAGCGCGAGATCCGCAGCTCGTCCGCCAGCTCGCGCTCCGGAGGGAGCTTGCTGCCGGGCGCCAGGAGCCCCAGGCGGATTGCCGTCCCAAGCCGCTCCACGGTCTCCTCGAACGTGGTGGCGGCGCGCACCGGCTTGAACACGGCCTCGACTGCGGCCTCGCGCTTCATCGCAGCAACCGTAGCGCGCGCCCCGACGATCGCGGGAGATTCGGGATCGATCATCTACTGTGGCTCGCGTGGTAGCCGTCGACGGATTCGAGGCGCGCGAGCTCGACCTCCACGGGCACCGCGCCGTTTACCGAATCGTCGGAGACGGGCCTCCCGTGGTCCTCATCCACGGGATGATCAACTCCTCTCGCCACTGGCGCGAGGTCGCGCTCGAGCTGGCCGGCTCCTACACGGTCGTCGCACCTGACCTGATCGGCCACGGCGACTCGGCGACGCCCCGCGGCGATTACTCCATCGGCGCGCACGCGGCCAGCATCCGCGACCTGCTCACGGCCATCGGGATCGAGCGAGCGAGCGTGGTCGGGCACTCGCTCGGGGGCGGGATCGCGATGCAGTTCTTCTACCAGTTCCCGCAACGCACGGAGCGCCTTGCGCTGATCTCGAGCGGCGGTCTCGGTCCCGAGGTGAGCCCGATGCTCCGCGCCGCCGCCCTGCCGGGCGCCGCGGCCATCCTGCGTGGCGCCGCGAATCCGCGCCTCGTCGAGGCTCTCGAGGCGGGCGGCGCGGACCTGCGCAGCCGCGGGCGCTCGAGCGGCATCTACCTGCAGGCCGTCGCGCGGGCGCTTCGCCCCCTTCAGCATCGCGGGGCGCGCACGGCCTTCCTCCAGACCCTGCGCTCGGTCATCGACGCGCACGGACAGCGCGTGAGCGCCATCGATCGCCTGTACCTGCTGCGCGGCGTGCCGGCGCTGATCGTCTGGGGCGAGCGCGACCACACGATCCCCATCGCCCACGGGCGAAACGCGGCCGCGGCGATCCCGCAGGCCCGGTTCGCGACGCTGCCGCGCGCCGCGCACTTCCCCCACCTCGACGATCCGCTGGGCCTGGCCGCGATCCTCCGCGACTTCCTCGACTCGACTGAGCCGGCGCCGATCGGCGACGCCGAGTGGGGCGATGTGGTCACCTCGCGCACGGGCTCCGAGAAGACGCCGGTCCGGTAGTCAACATTCGCGGCCGCGATGGCCGTCGCTCCCCATCATCATTTCCAGAGGGTGAGCCGCGAGTTCCTGGCGGTCGCGCGCGGCGATTCGGACACGCACACCCACCTCCGCAACCGCCTGCTCGCGATCATCTGGGTGACGATCGCGCTCGGCATCA
Source organism: Solirubrobacterales bacterium (assembly GCA_033856015.1). GTDB lineage: Bacteria > Actinomycetota > Thermoleophilia > Solirubrobacterales > 70-9 > JAWVFM01. The sequence goes on along the minus strand of JAWVFM010000191.1, from coordinate 911 downwards.
TCTCGACGTTCCTGGTCTACACCCTCGAGCGCCACGCCGCCGGCACCCAGATCCACAGCCTTTTCGACGCGTTCCTGTTCTCGATGGCGCAGCTGCTGACCGCCTCGTCGGTCGCGTCGCCGAGCACCAACGTCGGCAAGATCATCGAGCTCGCCTTCGACATCTACGCGATCACGGTTGTCGCGACGCTCGCCGGTTCGTTCGGCGCGTTCTTCCACAGGCGAAGCCAGGAGCACGACGAGGCCAAGGCCGCGGCGGCAGACGCCGCGGCGGCAGGGGCCGGCCCCGCGCCCGCCGACTCGGCGCAGGCGTAGAACCGGCGACTTCGCGGGCACGCCCGCGTACGATGGCGGCGCAGTGCACCGCGCGCGCCTTCCTCGTCGTCACGTCGCCCCGGTGCTGCTCGCAGGGCTCTGGCTGGCGGCCTGGCTCGGGAGCTCAGCCGACGCGACCGCGGCTCCCGCCCTCCACAAACCGGCCCTTGCCGGCGGCCACGGGATTACGGTCGAGTCGTCGCACATGCTCGGCCACCGTCAGCTCGACGCTCAGGTCGCGAGCGCTGCGCTCGGCCGCGCGGTCGACGTCCGCATCCTGCTACCCAAGGGCTACGACAACCACCGGGCCCGGCGCTACCCGGTCCTCTACCTCTTCCACGGCACCAGCGGGCGGGCCTCGGACTGGGTCACGTCCGGTGACGCGGAGCGGGCGACCGACGGTCTGCCCTTGATCGTGGTGATGCCCGACGCCGGCTTCGACGGCGACGGCGGCGGCTGGTTCACCAACTGGGTGAACGGCGGCGCCGGAGGGCCGCCTGAGTGGGAGACGTTCCACGTCCACCAGCTGATCCCCTGGGTCGATTCCAACCTGCGAACCATCCCGACGCGGCGTGGCCGCGCGATCGCCGGGCTCTC
>JAWVFM010000190.1:0-2697 GCA_033856015.1 Solirubrobacterales bacterium | reverse complement strand
TAGCCCGGGCGGGCATCCCGCGCATCGGCGAGCGAGGGCGCAAGCGGGACTTCCACAGCTTCCGCCACACCTTCGCCCGCATCGCGCTCGAGCACGGCGCCGAGATCACTTGGGTCCAGAAGCAGCTCGGCCACTCCTCGATCACCCTGACCGTCGACACCTACGGCTCTTGGGCGCGCAAGGCCGAGAAGGCCCAGGCCGCGAAGCTCGCCCACGTGTTCCCGCTCTGAGCGTCAGGCAGCCTTTGCAGCGGGTGTAACGACCCGACCGCCGCGGGGCAACCGAGTGGTGTGGAGCGGCGCACCGTTCTCCCACGCCTCGAGCTCGTCGACGCGGAAGAGGCAGCGACGAGTGCCAGGCAGGCGGCGGTGCGGGATCGCATTGTTGCGAGTCAGCTCGTGCACGGTGCGGGTCGAACAACGCAGCCGCCGCGCGACGTCTTCGACGAGGAGATACGGCGGGGCGCTGGTGTGGCTGGGTTCATTTGGCGTCATTACGGCTCCTGTCTTTCGGCTTCTTTCTTGGGCGCGCCGGCTCACGTGAGCCGGCCGGCGCGCTCTTGCTTGATCTGGCTGTCGACCTCGGGGCCGGTGGGGCGGGAGGAGTCAGCGCCAGGTGCGCTTGCGTCCGTCCCGACGCTTCGAGGCAAGAGCGGGCGCGTTCGGGTCGCGTGGACGGATGCGCACGGCGGGGCGGTCAGGTTCGGGCGGTGGCGTGGGGTCGTCCGCTGCCCCCGTCTCCGGTGTGGGGGCAGCAGCCGCCCAATCGCGGATCTCCCTGTTGCTCATGCCTTTGGCGCGTAGCTCGTCGAGCTGCCAGCCGGGCAGGTTCGGTGGTGGTACGTGGATCGAGGCGAGCGGTGGAAGGAGCGGTAGCCGCACCGTCTTCGGGTCACGTTGGTAGGCGATGACGCTGACCCGGTAGTCGAGGCCGTGCGTCTTCACGATTGCTTGGGTCCGTTTCGTGAGCCGTGGGGTGACGGCGAGCAGGATGTGTTCGTAGCGGTGGGCGACGATGCCGATCCAGTCGGCGAGGTGCTCTTGGTCGACCCAGTGGCGCTGCTCGACGTGCACGGCGGTGCCGCGCCCGTCGGTCAGCAGGACGCCGTCCGGCACGTGGTCGCCGGGGTGCGGCTCGTGCGCGAGCACACGGCGGGAGCGCCAGCCGATCCCGGGCCACTGCTCCTCCGCCGCGAGGCGAAGCTCGACCGCCGCGAGCGCGTTGACGGCCCAGAGCCGTGGTTGGACTGGTTTGAAGCGGTAGCCGCAGAGCGACAGGCCGGCCCGGGTCGTGTAGAGGTACGTCGCATCACCGAGCACGAGCTGGTCGCCCCGGACAAGCCCGGCGCGTTCCCAGCGGGTGCGGAGCCAGCGAGCGGTGCGTTCCGAGCGGCCTGTGATGTAGGCGATCTGCGGGATCGAGAGCAGGTACTGCTCACAGATCAAGCGCAACAGACGGATGTCGCGCTCGGTCAGGAGCTGGACGCCTTTCTGAGTCAATGCTTCCTCCTTCACTATCGAGGATTGACGGGCAGACGGCGGAGCTCGCGGCCGGCCTCGCGTGTTGCCGCAATGCCCGCCGGGCAGGGCGTTCGGCAAGAAGCCGGGCGAGAACCGCGACGCCTCGGCACGCTCCGACGGGCGAGCGGGAGCAGCCGCGGCCGGTCGAAGCTGGAGTCGTGCTCCCGGTCCACAGAACCCCGTGCCTCCCGGAATCAGGGCAGGGCTCGTCGCGCCTCCTCGAGAGGCGGAGGCGGAGCAGGTTCTGTGAGGAGTGCGGCCGAGCGGTCGGTGGAAGTGGCGCGGGCGGAGAGGGCTCCGATTTCTCCCGCGTTTTTCGCGCTTCTATAGAGCAAGTGTCCTAGCAGCAACCCGATTGGACATTCGGCCGCCACTGTGGCTCAACCATGCGGGTTTCAGAGACACCCCGAAACGGACAAATGCCGGGTTGGGAATGGCTAGCGCATACGAGCGACACAAGCTCCCGCCCCTCCAAGCCTTGAATGCGCTCGCCGCGCAGGAGCGCCGGCTTATCCTCTGGCTCTTGAACGATCGACCCTCACGGGTCTCCGAGCTGGTCGAGCTGACCGGCTTCTCGCAGCCCTCGGTGAGCAAGCACCTGCGCGTCCTCCGTGAGGCCGGCCTTGTCCGGGGCGAGCGTGAACCGCGCCGCGGGCGCCGCCGTTTCCGCACCTACTACCTGAACTGGCAGCCCTTCCTCGAGGTCGAGCGCTGGCTCGCCGACATGCGCGGCGGACGCTACGGCGGCACCCGCTACGAACCAGCCATCGAGTCCCACTTCGAGCGGCGGAACCCGGAGAAGTACACCCAGCGCGGCACCAGAAGGATCCGCAAGCGCTACTGGTGGCGCATCGAAGACAAGCCCAAAGTGCTCGCCGAGATGGCAGCCGAACGCGCACGCATCGAGGCCGAGAAGGAGCTCGAGGCCAAGAAGCCTCGCAACTACAACGAGGCGCTACAGCGGATCGACGAGCTCCAAGGGCAGATCGCGGAGCTCCAAGAACAGCTCATCGCTGGCGACTCGATGCTCGCCCGCGAACGTGCCGCCGCGGACGATGGCGCGCGCCCGTGGCTCGACGAGACGCGCTCGCGCGCCGACCTCGACGACCCATTCCAGTAGGCCTCGAAGCCGGGATCAGCGTTGCCTGACCCCTTGCACGACTCTCCGCAAACGAGT
>JAWVFM010000189.1:0-3420 GCA_033856015.1 Solirubrobacterales bacterium | reverse complement strand
GGTCGCCGCGTGCGGGTCCAGTAGCAGTAGCAGCAGCACCACGAGTAGCACCGGCGGGAGCAGCGCCTCCGCCTCGGGCCCGCTGGTCGGAGCCGGAAGCACGTTCGTGGCCCCGCTGATGTCCAAGTGGTCGGCTGACTACGCGTCCAAGACCGGCAACACGGTCACCTACGGCTCGATCGGATCCGGCGGTGGGATCGACCAGATCACCGCTCGTTCGGTCGACTTCGGCGCCTCCGATGCGCCGCTTTCGCCTGATCAGGCCACGGCCTGCAAGGGCTGTGTCCAGATCCCCTGGTCGCTCGGCGCCGTGCTGCCCTCCTACAACGTGAAGGGCCTCCAGAACAACATCCACCTTACCGGCCCGGTGCTCGCCGACATCTACTTGGGCAACATCACCACCTGGAACGATCCGGCGATCGCAAAGCTCAATCCCGGCGTCAACCTGCCGTCGACCAAGATCACCCCGGTCTACCGCTCGGATGGCTCGGGCGACACCTACGCGTTCACCGACTATCTCTCGAGCGTGAGCCCCGACTTCAAGTCGAAGGTCGGGACCTCGACGCAGGTCCAGTTCCCGACCGGCGTCGGCGGCAACGGGAGTGACGGCGTGGCCGCGGCGGTCTCCTCGACCGACGGGGCGATCGGGTACTTCAACCTCGCCTACGTGAACTCGAACGGGCTGGACTACGCGCTGCTCCAGAACGCGGCGGGCAAGTTCCCGAAGGCGACCGTGGCGAGCATCAACGCGGCCGCGGCGACGGTGAAGTCGGTGCCCCCGGGTGGCGTCTCGATCGTCAACCCGCCGGCCTCGGCGGCCGGTGCATGGCCGGACTCGACGTTCACGTACGTGATCGCCCCGGAGAGCACGTCCAAGGCAGACGCGCTCAAGCAGTTCATCACCTACGCGATCGGCCCCGGACAGTCGTTCACCGAGGGCCTCGGCTACGGGACCCTGCCGAAGCAGGTCGTCGCCGACGACAAGACCGCCATCAACAAGATCGGCGGCTAGGAGGCGTTTCGACTCGGGCGCCTGGAGGCCGGGGCGGCCTCCAGGCGCCCTTGACCAGCCGCGAACCCACACACACCACTCGTCCGAAAGCCCGATGTCCGATTCCCTAGCCCACTCAGCTCCCCGGACCACCGCGCTCCTCTCTCCGCGGAGGTCGGTGGATCGCTTCGGCGATCCGTTCCTGAAGGCGCTCGCGGCGCTGGCGGCGCTGGGATCGGTCGTTCTGATCGCGCTGATCATCTACAAGGTCTTCGACGAGGCGAGGCCGTCGATTTCCGCGTTCGGCCTCGGGTTCGTCGGCCACACGACCTGGAATCCGGTTTCGAACGTCTTCGGCGCGGGCTCCTTCATCTACGGGACGGTGATCACCTCCGCGATCGCGGCACTGATCGCGGCGCCGCTCTCGGTCGCTATCGCCATCTACCTCACCGAGCTCGCGCCGCGACGCCTTCGCCGGCCCGTGGCGACGCTGGTCGACCTCCTCGCCGCGATTCCGTCGGTGATCCTCGGCCTCTGGGGAATCATCGTTCTCGGGCCGATCATGGCCCACACGATCGAGCCGGCGCTCCAGAGCGTCCTCGGATGGATTCCGCTGTTCAGCGGCAGCACTTCACCGCTTGGGCTCCTCCCGGCGGCGACCATCCTGACGATCATGGCGGTTCCGATCGTCACCTCGGTCACGCGTGAGGTGTTCGAAACCGTGCCGGCGGAGCTGAAGGAAGGTGCCTACGCGCTCGGCGCCACGCGGTGGGAGATGGTGAAGACCGTGGTGCTGCCGGTCTGCCGGCCAGGCATCGTCGGCGCCGTCATCCTCGGGCTCGGCCGGGCGCTCGGCGAGGCGATCGCCGTCAGCCAGGTGATCGGCGCCGCGATCGGCGTCCATGCCTCGCTCTTCGCCCCAGGCGATGCTCTGGCAGCACGCATCGCGTCCGAGTACCGGGGAGCGGCCACGACCCTGCAGACCGCATCGCTCGCCTACCTCGGCGCGATCCTCCTCGTCATCGCGCTCATTGTCAACGTCGCCGCTCGCCTCATCGTGCGGCGAATGAGCCTCAGGGGCGCGTAGGCGGATGGAGGCTCATTCGACCGCACCAGGGCATCCGCTGCTCGGTGGTGGGGGGAACCTCCGGCGACGCCGGCGGACGAACCAGATAGTCCAATGGGCGTCGACCGTCGCCGCGCTGCTCGCGGTAGCCGTGCTGGTGCTCGTCGTGGGCTCGGTGGCTGTTCACGGCGCGTCCGCCATCAGCTTCAGCTTCCTGACCAACTCAGGAGCCGGTCAGACGTTTGGAGCTGTTGGCTCGGGGATCGGCAACTCGATCGTCGGGACGTTGCTGCTGATCGCGATGGCCGCGCTGATGGCAGTCCCCATCGGCCTCCTGATCGCCATCTACACGAGCGAGTTCGCGGGGCCGCGGGTCAGCAACGTGGTGCGGTTTGCGCTCGACATCCTGAACGGGATACCGACCATCGTCGTGGGCATCTTCATCTTCGGCCTGCTCGTCGTCGCCCATGGACAGAGCGCGATCGCGGGGTCGATCGCCCTGGCGATCGTGATGCTTCCAATCGTCGCGCGCACCGCCCAGGAGGTGCTCGCGCTCGTGCCAAGCTCGCTCAAGGAGGGAGCCGCTGCGCTCGGCGTCGCTCGCTGGCGGACGGTCCTCAGGGTTGTCCTACCGACCGCGGCCGGCGGGTTGCTCACCGGCGCGTTGCTCGCCGTCGCCCGCGTCGCCGGCGAGACGGCTCCCCTCCTGCTCGTCTGCGGGATCGAGCCCCCCATCGTCTCGACCGACGTGACCCACGCCGTGGCGTCGCTTCCCGTGACGATCTTCGTGCTCTCCGAGCAGCCGCTGCCGGCCGCGCACGACCAGGCGTGGGCGACCGCCCTGGTCCTGATCCTCTTCGTCCTGCTTCTCAACGTCGTCGCCCGCTTTTTCCATTCCCGCTCGCGCAAGCGCCTGGGTGGATGAATCAATTTTCGATCTCAATATGACCGCTGCCAAGGAGTCCTACGATGAACAGTCCCGAGAGCGTGACTGACCCCAGAATGACCGAGCCCACAGAGCACAGCCGGGCCGGGTCCGAGCCGGCGCGCTCCGAGAGGAGCCCCCGTTTCGGCGCTTTGGCCGCAGAGGGCCCGGGCGACGGCGCTACGGCGACAGTCAGTGCGAGCCTGACGCGTCGGGTCGTGCTCGAGGGTCTTCATGCCTACTACGGCGACAACCACGCGGTGAACGGCATCGACCTGAGCTTCGAGCCCGGGAACGTCACCGCGATCATCGGGCCGTCCGGGTGCGGCAAGTCGACCATGGTGCGCTGCGTGAATCGCATGCACGAGGAGATCCCCGGGGCGCGAGCGGAAGGCAGGGTCCTGCTGGACGGCTTCGATCTCTACGCCCCGGAAGTCG
>JAWVFM010000188.1:0-4279 GCA_033856015.1 Solirubrobacterales bacterium | reverse complement strand
ATCCCGGCGACCAGCGAGCCGATCGAGATGACGTCCGCCGGCGTCCAGGGGTGCGAGCAGGGGTAATCGGCCTTCCCGATCAACGAGTACTCGCCGGGCATCTTCAGCGGGTTCACACACGCCTCGTCGATGTACTGGTTGACGCCGGCGACGTAGTTCTGGACGTCCTTCTGGATCTCGCGCCCCTGGCGGCCGTAGATCGTCGGCGCCTGGGTGTACTGCTTCTGCAGGTCGCTCTCGTTGTACGGCGTGTCGGCCCAGACGGACTCGTCCATCCCGGCGTTGGCGCCGCCCGCGAACGACGAGAGCTCGCCGCGCCCGGCCTGGCGGAGCACGTCGATGAAGAAGAGCCGGTCCTCGGCGGCAACGTAGCCGGCGCCGAACTCCGTGCCGGCGCGGGTCTGGCCGTAGATTCGCGGCACGCCGAACTGGTCGCGGACGATGGTCACGTCGCTTCGGGGGCTGTAGGTCCGCTCGACGTTCCCCGGCTTGGTCCCGAAGGTCGCGTCCTTGTAGTACTTGGGGATCTGCGAGCGCTTGAGGCCCGGGTAGCCGTAGAGGAGGTTCGCGTACATCCCCAGCTGGTCCTGGCTGTGGGGTGGGTAAGCGGTGTTGTCGGCCTCGAAGGCGAGGATGTCGCTCAGGTTCGCCGTCGTGCCCTCGCCCGGGGGCAGGACGTTGCGAAAGCCGCCCGCGTCGTGGTAGCCGTAGGGCTTGGGCGTCGGCGCGGCGATGGCGGCCGCCGGAAGCACCGCCGCCAGGACGACCCCGCTCAAAATGCCTGCCAGCAGGCGGGTTTTCGCACGCACCTCCACGCGGGCGCGAGTCTACTCCCGGCTCTTCGGCCGGCGCGCCGGTTCGGCCGTGGTGCAGGCGAAGGCCGGGCTCTGGCCCTACGCGGACTCGCGGGCGCGGTCGCGCTCGTAGTCGAGCTCCGTCCGCACCCCGAGCGCGGCCAGCGCTTCGCGTCCCTCCTCGATGCTGCGAGCGCCTGCGACGGCGCCGGCCAGCGGCAGGCCGCCCGCGGTCATGGCGAGCAGCGGGTCGAGGACGAAGATCATCGCCCCGGCGGGCGTGAGCTCAACCGTGCGCCGCCCGCCGCGAATCGGCGCCGGTCCGAGCTCGCCACGCGCGCAGCGCACGATCTGCAGGCTCGCCTCGGTGGGCACCGCCCCGGCCGCTGCGTCGAGCTCGCCGGCCATCGCCGCCGTGACGGAGAACGTCCCGATCCATGCTCCGCCGCGAGCCAGCTCCGCGAGGCGAGTCAGCACCTCCGCAGGCGTCAGCTCCCCGTCGCAACCGGCGCCGGCGACCGCGAGCAGGGTGGTGATGCCCTCGGGCTGGCGAGCCGCCGCCGCCAGCATGATGGCGTCGCAGAGCGGGCTCGCCAGGCCCGGCTCGTCGCCGCGCGCGAGGACGTCGCCACCCACGTCCGCGAGGATCACGAGGTCGCTGCCGAGCTCCTCTGCGACGGCCGTGATCCCCGCCGCGGCGCTGGCGACGCCGCCCGCCACGTCGATCAGTGCGACCTCCTCGCCGGTGTGCTCGGCCATTCCGGATTCCGCGAAGCGGGCGCCCTCCGGGGTCGTCGTCGCGGCGTCGGCGAGCACGGCCGCGCCGCCGATGACCCTGCCGCCGACGATCTGCTCGAGCGCGCGCGGCCCGGGGTAGGGATCGATGGGAAACCGCTCCCAGGCGACGCCGCCCAGCCGTGCGGGAGTCCCGAGCGACTCGCAGACGCGCGCGACGGCGAGACAACCGACGACGTCTCCGCCGCCGCCCATGCCGATGACCAGGGCCTGCTGAGCGCCGGAGATCCGAGCGATGGCGTTGGCAAAGGAATTGCGGGTCACGCGTGTAAACCTGCCTCCCCGTCGGCGCCCGAACCCGCCGAGAGCGGACGCGAAGCGGAGCATCTCGGTGGAGTTATGCCGGTACGGGCTCGGCCTCGCCACAGATCGACCGGATCTCGACCGCGGCGCGGTCGAACTCCTCGTCGGCCATGACTGGCGTGCCCTCGAACGGCAGGGCGCGGTCGATCTCGACCCACGAGCGGCAGCCGTGATACTCGTCGCGGACCCGCACGGTGACGGGCCGCGGGATCCGGTGGACCCTGAGGAGCAGGAGGTGGAGCGGGTGCCGCCGCTTCCACTTGAGGCGCTTCTGCGCGTAGTCCTGCGTCCAGACGTGGAACGGGGCAAGCCCCTCGACGATCCGCGGGTCCTCGGTGGTCCAGTGGTCGGCCACCTCGGCCCACGCGCGGATGCGGACGCGGTCCGGCTGCGGGATCCCGCCGTCGCGAAGGAGCGCGCGGGGGGGCGGCTCTTCGTCCGGCCAGACGCCCTCCTCGAGGGCGCGTCGAAGCTCGGGATGGTGAGACTCGCGCACCAGGTCGTTCCGCTGGTGGTCGAACGTGGGGTAGAGGAAGAAGCGCTCGTGCTCGAGCTCGAAATGCTTGTTCTCCTCGCGGATTCCGCCCTTGCGGATGGTCACGAGCTGCTCACCCTCGGCGAGGGCGCGAACCGTGACGGCCCACTCTTTGAAAGCGACAGGCATTTGCAAAAAATTCGTTCGAGTTACGGAGCTTTGGTAGGGCCGCAGGCGTAACGCCGCAAAGGCGTCGGGGCCCGACCGGACGTTCGATTGTAGGGAAGCTCAGGTGAAAGTCAAGCCTTGTGCAGGCTTGTCACAATCACGCCTGGCCGGTCACTCGCGGCCGTAGCCCCCGCCGCCCGGAGTCTCGATCCGAAGCCGGTCGCCGGGCTGCAGATCGCCCTCGGACCTCGCAGGTATCGGCGTTCCGTTGACCGTATCGCGGCCGGGCGCGCCGTCGGCCCCGCCGTCGCGTCCGCGCGGCGGGTGCCGCCGCCGCTCGGCGATCAGCGTGTAGCGCATCGGGGCAAGGGCCTCCAGCTCGCGGCTGATCCCGTCCCCGCCGGGATGGCGCCCGCCGCCGCCGCTGCCGCGGCGCACGGCGAGCTCGCGCACCCGCAGGGGAAGCTCGCTCTCCAGGGCCTCGACGGGCGTGTTCAGCGTGTTCGACATCGCGACGTGGATCGCGCTCGGCCCGGCCAGCTCGGGGCAGGCCCCCTGGCCACCGCCGATCGTCTCGTAGTAGGTGAAGCCCTCGCCCGCCAGGGTCAGGTTGTTCATGGTCCCCTGGCCCTGCGCGGGCACGGCCATGGCTCCGCCGAGCGCCGCGAGCACGAGGTCGGCCACGCGGCTCGACGTCTCCACGTTGCCGGCGGCCACCGCGGCGGGCGCCCTGGCGTTCAGCACGCACCCGGTGCGCGCGAGCACCTCGATCGGGCGGTGCGAGCCCGCGGACGGCGGCGCGTCGGGATCGACCATGACCCGGACCGCGAAGAAGGCGGCCGACTTCGTGACCGCCAGCGGGCAGTTGGCGTTGCCGGCGACCTGGTCGTCCGATTCCGAGAAGTCGAGGCGCAGGCCCTCCTCCGCGATCGTCGCCGTCACGCGCAGGGCGATGTCGCCGTCGCGTCCCTCGAGCACGTCCTCCGCCGTCCAGCTCCCGTCCGCAAGCTCGCCGATCCGCGAGCGCGTGCGCCGCTCGGTGTAGTCGAGGATCTGGGCCATGCCCGAGCGGATCGCCTCCTGTCCGTGGCGGGCCACGAGATCGGCCAGTCGCTCGGCCCCAACGGCCAGCGCGGCGCGCTGGGCGCGCAGGTCCGCGAGGCGCTCGGCGGGATTGCGCATCCGGCCCGCCAGCTCCTCGAGCGTGCCCTTGCCCACGGCGGTCGGCGCGATCACCACGCCCTCTTCCTCGAGACGGCGCGAGTCCGCGGGCATTCCTCCCGGCGTCGGCCCGCCGACGTCGGCGTGGTGGGCGCGGCACGCCGTGAACGCGAGGAGCTCGCCGCCGGCGAGCACCGGGGCGATCAGCGTGATGTCGGGAAGGTGCGTGCCCCCGGCGTAGGGGTCGTTCAGGATCCAGAGGGCGCCCTCGCTCTGCTCGCGTCCGAGGATCGCCGCGACGGCGTCCGGCATCGAGCCGAGGTGGACCGGGATGTGCTCGGCCTGCATGACGAGCTCACCGGAGGCATCGAAGAGCGCGGTCGAGCAGTCGCGGCGCTCCTTGATGTTCGCCGAGTGCGAGGCGTGGATGAGCACGGCGCCCATCTCCTCGCATGCGGCCCGGAAGGCGCCGACGAGAACCTGGAGGGTCACCGGGTCGAGGCTCAACCGGAGCGCTCCGCGCGGATCGTCCCGCGGTCGTCGACCGTCGCGCTCCAGCCGGGCGGCAGTACGAGGGTCGCCT
>JAWVFM010000187.1:0-4987 GCA_033856015.1 Solirubrobacterales bacterium | reverse complement strand
GGTCAGGAAGTTGGCCGCCTGCAGCCCGGGCGCTCCGAAGCCGAAGGCGATCGTCGAGATCATCATCGGGAACCAGCACAGCTGCAGGGCGAACAGGAACTGGCCGATGAACTCGCCGCCGTACGGGTACGGAGGCTTGACGGTCGCCACCAGCGTCTTGCCGGTGAGGATGACCATGTTTCCGACCTGCTCGAAGAGCCCCTTGACGGGCAGGAAGGCCCTATCGGATACGGCTCTGACCATTCACTCCTCCGCAGCTGTCCCCACGCACGCCGGCCCGAGGAAATGTATTCGATCGTGGAGCGGTGCGCCAGTGGCAACCGTCGGGTGGCCGATGTGCGGTAGCCGTCCCGCGATGGCCATCGTCGGTGGTATGTTCCTCCGCGCCTTGGGGGAGACCGGCACAAACGCGGCGAAGCCGTGGCTTCACGGGCACCGTTCGCGGGCGCTTTGCGCTCTCGCAGCCCTCACCGTCGCGGTTGTTCTTGCCGCGTGCGGCGGCGGCACGCCCCAGGACGCGACCGAGCCGGTCGGGAACTTCCAGGTCCAGGTGACCAGGGCGAGCTTCCCGACCAAGCAGCAGCTCTCTGCGACCACGGACCTGCAGCTCGCGATCAAGAACACGGGCGACAAGGCGCTTCCGGACCTCGCGATCACGATCTACACCGGCAACGGGGCGCATCCGCAGGCGGACGGGTCGTTCTCGACCCGCATCGATGATCCAAGCCTCGCCAATCCGAGCCGTCCGGTCTGGATCCTCGAGAACGAGTACCCGAAGCTCCTCGGCAAGGGGGTCACCGTCAAGAACCTCGACTCGCAACCCACGGCCGGAGCAGCCGCGGCGCAGACCGACACCTACCAGTTCGGCTCGATCCCGCCCGGTCACGTGAAGGCCGTCGACTGGCGCGTGACGCCCACCAAGCCGGGCACCTACACGGTCCACTACCAGGTGGCCGCCGGCCTCCAGGGCAATGCCAAGGCCGTCACCTCCGACGGTTCGCCGGTCCAGGGTCAGTTCGTGGTGACAATCGGTGCCAAGCCGCCACAGACCTGCGTCTCCGGGTCCGGCCAGGTCGTGCAGGGCAACTGCCAGCTAAGCGCCTCCAAGTAGCGGCGGCGTCGGCCGCACTGCTGGCCGCGCTGGCGGGCTGCGGCTCCGGAGGCTCGCCCTCGACCAACGTATCGACGCCCAGCGCTCAGACGTCGACGAACGCCACCGCCAAGGGCAACCCGCCGGTGGGCACCGGGCAGGGCGGCGTCAGGCTGGAGAAGGTCGGCAGCTTCGACCAGCCCGTCTACGTGACTCAGCCCGCCGGCGAGCGCAACGACCTGTTCGTGGTCGAGCAGCCGGGACGCGTTGTCGTCGTCCGCAACGGCAAGGTGAGCTCGAAGCCATTCCTCGACGTCTCCGGCCAGGTCTCGTGCTGCGGCGAGCAGGGGCTCCTCTCGATTGCCTTCGCGCCCGACTACCGGCAATCCGGTCACGTGTACGCCGACTTCACGGACACGGCCGGCGACACGCGGGTTGTCGAGTACACCCGGTCGTCCTCGGACCCGTTGACCGTCGACCCGGCAACCGCGCGGACGGTGCTCGCCGTCAACCAGCCCTACCCGAACCACAACGGCGGCCAGCTCGAGTTCGGGCCCGACGGCGACCTGTACGTCGGCCTCGGCGACGGCGGCAGCGAAGGCGACCCCAACCGCCTCGGCCAGGACCTCTCGACGCCGCTCGCGAAGATCCTGCGGATCACGCCGTCGGGCGGCGTCCCGAAGGACAATCCGTTCGTCGGCCGCGCCGGGGCCCGGCCCGAGACGTTCGCCTACGGCCTGCGCAACCCCTGGCGCTTCTCGTTCGACAGCAGAACGGGCGATCTCTGGATCGGCGACGTCGGACAGGACAGCTGGGAGGAGGTCGACGGCATTACGTTCAGGGACGCGGCAGGCGCGAACTTCGGGTGGTCCGCGTTCGAAGGCGACCAGCCCTTCAACTCGGACCAGCATGCCGCCGGCGCGGTCCGCCCCGTGCTGACCTACTCACACGCCAACGGATGCTCGGTGACCGGCGGGTACGTGGTCCGCGACCGCTCCCTCCCCACGCTCTACGGCCGCTACCTCTACGGCGACTTCTGCAACGGCGACCTGCGGAGCTTCACCGCGATCCCCGGCCGGCCGGCGACAGACGACCGCGCGCTCGGCCTCCAAGTCCCGTCGCTGAGCTCGTTCGGGGAGGACTCCGCGGGACACGTCTACGCGACGTCGCTGAACGGTCCGGTCTACCGGCTGGTCGCCTCCGGCGCCGGCTAGATCCAGGCGCACACTCATCCCGGCGCTACCCTCCGCCGCATGGCGGGACTTCGCGGAACCAGGCGCGTTCCTGGATTGGCGGGAGCGATTGCCGGGGTGACGGTCGCTCTCGCCCTCCTCGGCCACGCCTCTCACAGCTCGGGCGCCGGGACCATAAGCCTCGAGCGGGTGCCTGGAACATTTTCGATGCCCACCTACGTGGCGCAGGCGCCGGGCCATCCGAACCTGCTCTTCGTGGTCGAGAAGGAGGGGACGATCGCGGTGGAGCGCGGCGCCAAGCAGATCACGCACCCGTTCCTGGACATCACGGACCGCGTCACGTCACCCGACGAGCAGGGCCTCCTGTCGCTCGCCTTCGATCCGCGCTACCGCAAGAACGGCCGCTTCTACGTCTACTACACGAACAAGCACTGCACGTCCGGCGGCGCCTGCAACGTCGAGGTGGACAGCTTCACCACCTCCAAGAACACGCCGCTTCGCGCCGACCCGAGCTCTCGCCGGCGCGTCATCGAGATCACCCACGACCAGGCGCCGAACCACAACGGCGGCACCGTTGCATTCGGCCCGGACGGCGACATGTACCTGGCCGTCGGCGACGGCGGGACGCAGCCGGACCCGGAGAACGACGCCCAGACCACCCATGACCTGCTGGGGAAGCTCCTGCGAATCAAGCCGAAGGCCGGCGGCGGATACACGGTCCCGAAGTCGAACCCGTACGTCGGCAAGCCCGGGCGAGACGAGATCTTCTCGATCGGCCTGCGCAACCCCTTCCGTTTCTCCTTCGACTCGAAGACCGGCGACATCTGGATCGCGGACGTCGGGTGGAACACCTGGGAGGAGATCGACCGCGCGAAGCTGTCACAGGCCAACGGCGCCAACTTCGGCTGGCACATCTTCGAGGGACCGGACCCGTGCTCCGGCTGCGGCTTCGGCCCCGGAACCGACCCGCCCCCGCACTACATCGGGCCCGTCCACTCCTACCCGCACAACGCCCCCAGCGGCGAGAAGGGCAGCGTCATCATCGGCGGGGTGATGGTCCGCTCGGCGAGCCTGCCCTCGCTGCGCGGCCGGTACGTCTACTCCGACAACTACGTCGGCGACCTGCGCTCGTATAACCCGGCGAGCCACAAGGAGACCGAGCTCGGACCGACAATTGACGGGCCCAGCTCAATCGTGACGGGGCTCGACGGGTCGGTCTACGTCACGGCTCTGTACACCGACCGCGTCTACAAGCTCGTCGACTCGTCCGCGAACCCGGTGCAGCCGAAGGCGCGCCCGCCCGCCCATCCGGGCGACGGCCGCGGCGGAGTACGCCTGGCCAAGCTCGGCAACTTCGACTCGCCTGACTACGTCACCTCGGCGCCGGGCGTCCGAGGGACGACCTACGTCGTCCAGCGCGCCGGGAAGGTGATCGCGTTTCGCCACGGCCACAAGCACACGTTCCTGAACATCACGAAGCGGACCACGACGGACGGCGAGCGCGGCCTCCTGTCGATCGCCTTCGACCCGCACTTTCAGCGCAACCACCTCCTGTACTCGTACTCGACGAACCGCAAGGGCAACATCAAGATCGACGAGTTCCACGCAGCCTCGCCGCGGCAAGCCAACCGGAAGTCGCGCCGGACGGTGATCACGATCCCGCATCCCGGCCAGTCGAATCACAACGGCGGGACCGCTCAGTTCGGCCCCGACGGCCTCCTCTACTTCGGAACCGGCGACGGCGGCGCGGCGGGCGACCCGCCTGAGAACGCCCAGAACAAGAAAGTTCTGCTCGGCAAGCTCATCCGCATCAACCCCCACCGCCACAGGGGCAAGCCCTACACCGTCCCGAAGTCGAACCCGTTCGTCGGCAGGAAGGGCCGCAACGAGATCTACGCGCTCGGCCTGCGCAACCCGTTTCGGTTCTCCTTCGACAGGCGCACCCACCACATCCTGATCGGCGACGTCGGGCAGGACAGCTGGGAGGAGGTCGACTACGAGAGCCGCCACCGCCTGCGCGGGGCCAACTTCGGCTGGGACCACTTCGAGGGCCGCCACCGCTTCGACTACCCGGGCGACAACGAGGCGCGGCGGCCGAAGCACAACTACAGGCCGCCGATCCACGAGTACTCCCACGCCGGCGGGCGGTGCGCGATCATCGGCGGCTACGTCGTCCGCGACCACGCCGTGCGCAGCCTGGACGGGCGCTACCTCTACGAGGACCGCTGCACCGGCCAGCTCCGCAGCCTCGTCCCGCACCGGAAGCGCGCCAAGGGTGACAGGGCACTCGGCCTGACCGTGCCCGACCCGGGAGGCTTCGGGCTGGCCCATGGGCACGTCTATGCGGCGTCCCTCGACGGGCCCGTCTACCGGCTCGCCTCCAAGAAGTAGACCGCCGGCGCGGCGCGGCGAGTAGAGTCCGAGGCGGATGGAGGCAAAGACCGCCACCGAGTCCGAGGGAGCCGTCCAGACCAACGGGACGACTCCGGCGGCCGAGACGATCGAGGTTCGCAAGCCGATCGACGGCTCCTTGCTCGCGACCGTCCCGGTCGACCCCCCGGAGAGGGTCCGTGAGGTCGTCGCGCGGGTCCGCGCGGCACAGCCCGCCTGGGAGGCACTCGGCTACGCGGGGCGCCGCCACTGGCTGGCCAAGCTCCGTGATTGGCTGATCGAGAACCACGACGCCGTCGCGGACCTCATGCAG
>JAWVFM010000186.1:0-4568 GCA_033856015.1 Solirubrobacterales bacterium | reverse complement strand
GGCACAACCTCGAGCCACGAATCACCGCGATTTGTGAGCGCGCGCTAACGCCGCTCACAATTCCTCCAGGCGTGTAGGCGCCCGCGCCAATCCTGCGGGCCACAAAAGCCCTGCAAATGAGCGTGCTTGCCATGCCTGTTGCAGTGTACATGTCTTGGCGGTATATGCGTGATGACCGTCACACACAAACGCCTGTTCGCCTGTGAGGGTTCACCTCAGCACGAACACCCCCAGGGCACGCGCCGCCGCCTGATTGCGACCGACGCGCCAAACGGAAGCCGCCCAGGGATCTGACCGCCCGGTTCGGGCCGAAACGCAGGCGAGAGGCCGCAAATGAGCCTCCCGCCCGCCGCGCTCGGCCACGCAACCACGCACGTCCGGGCGCACCTAGGAGGTGGTTCATCCGTGTTCGCCATGACCAGCAAGCTGAACAAGTTGACCGTGACGCTGGGCGCCGGTGCGCTGCTGCTCGGCTCCGCCACGCAGGCCGCAGGATCGGCGACGAGCCCCGATGCACGGGGTGCCGCCAACCGCGCCGGCATGCAGTTCCTCGATCGCCCCGGGGCCCGCTTCGAGCGCTCGGTCGCCGTTGCCGCCTATGACACGGCGTTCCAGAAGGCCCGCAGAGCGGGCGTCGCACCGCGTGAAGACCTCGCCAAGGTCTCCGGCGTGACGGTCGCAAAGCTCCGCGCCGAGACGCGAAAGCTCAAGAAGAGCGCCGCCGCGAAGAACGGCACGCAGGGTGGGGCCGCCTACGCCTCCCCTGAGTCGTACGGCGTCTCGCAGTCCACCCTGGACGCGATCGCGGCGTGCGAGTCCGGCGGCGACCCGACCGCAGTCTCGGCCGACGGCACGTACCGCGGCAAGTACCAGTTCGACTACGGGACGTGGGCCTCGGTTGGCGGCAGCGGCGACCCCGCGGCAGCCCCGGAGGCCGAGCAGGACATGCGCGCCGCGATGCTCCTCTCCCGCGCCGGCACGAGCCCCTGGCCCATCTGCGGCTAGCTGACCACCTGAGGGCGCCGAGCGGCCCGCGCTAAGAGCGAGCCGCTCGGCTGCCGATGGGGCTTCAGTGGAAGCCAACGACTACGTCTTCGTCCGCGGCGTGCGGGCGACCCGTGGCGCGCTCGGCCGCTGGAATTCCGACCCATGGCCGGTCGTGTCCTCGTGGGCGCGCGCGGCGCTGGCGGTCGCCTGCGGGCTGCTGCTGGCGGTCGCCGTGCTCGCCGGGCTCCTCGCTCCGAGTGCCGCCCCGCTTTCCCTCCCCGGCCTGACCTCGCCGCCGGACGCCGCGGACATCGGCAGCGTCCTGGTACGCAACGGGCTGGTGCTCGCCCTGCACGCAGGCGCGTGCGTGGCCGGCTTCATCGCCGGCAGCTCGCTGCCCCTCACCGCCGAGCGGCGAACCGGCTTCTCCAGGTGGATCCACGAACGGGCCCGGCCCGTGGCGTTCGGCTGGGTCGTCCTCGTGACGTGCTTCTCGCTGGCCAGCCAGGCATACATGCTGGGCTTCTCGGGCTCCACGCTCGCGGCGCAGCTTCACGTCTCGCCGCTCGTGCTGGTCGCGAGCGTCCTACCGCATGCCCTGCCCGAGCTGGTCGCGCTCTTCCTGCCGCTCGCCGCCTGGACGATCGCCAGCCGCAGGGATGACTGGGACGATCTGCTGGCGGCCACCGTCGCGACGGTGGCGATCGCGATCCCGATCCTGGTGGTCGCCGCGACCTGGGAGGTCTACGTCTGGCCGCACATCCTCATCGCTCTCTCGCCCCGGTTCTAACCTGTCGCGGCGGGGTGCGACCTAGCCCGGCGCCGGGCTCTCACCGAGGAGCGCGCGGCGAAAGACCTCCCGCTCCTCCTCGAACAGGAAACCCCAGAGGTGGCGTCGCTCCAGCATCGTGCGCCGCTTGGTCTCCAGCACGGCGTCGCGAGGCAGCGCCGCGACCTTGGCCGCCACGTCGACGGCGCGCTCGACGATGTCGCCGCTCGGCGGCACGACCTCGCGGACGATCCCCAGCCGGTGGGCCTCGGCCGCGTCGACCAGGCGGCCCGTGAGGCAGAGCTCCTGGGCGACCGTCGCGGGCAGGACGGCCCTCGCGGCCGCGTAGCTTGGCGGGATTCCCCTCGGCAACTCGGGATAGCCGAAGACGGCCTCGGACCCGGCGATCCGCAGGTCACAGAGCAGCGCGAGCGCGAAGCCACCGGCGATCGCGGGCCCGTTGACCGCCGCGATCACGGGCGAGTTGCAGTCGCCGACGGCGTCGAAGGCGAGCGCGCTCGTCTCGACCAGGCGCTCGCGGTTTGCGCGGTCGCCCCCGAACTGGTCCGTGTCCATGCCCGAGCAGAACGCGGTCCCGGCGCCGGTCAGGATCGTGCAGGCAACCGATTTGTCGCGGGACAGCTCCTCGAAGGCGCGCGCGATCTCGATCCGGAGCTCGATCGAAAGGGCATTCCGCTTCTCGGGCCGCTGCAGGGTGACGACCGCCACCCGATCGCGGCGCTCGACCGTCAGGACCTCACCCTCACCCACGGTGCGAGGGTAGCCGGGAGTAGTGAGACACTGCGCCGGTGGAGCCCTCGGAGGACCATGCCGACGAAGCCGTGGAGGTGCCTGGAGACGCACCGCCCGCCGGCCCGGGCGAGCGGGGGCTGAAGCCGGCGGAGGCCATCGCGGCGGCGCGCGTCCGGGCGCCGACGCGGGGGAATCGCAAGCTCGAGACGCTTCTCGAGCGGGCCAACGCCGACCCCGAGCTGCGCGCCTGGTGGCACATGGCGCAGCTGACCTCGGAGCGCCTGCAGATGTCGGATCACTCCTGGGTCCACATCCAGGTGGTCACGAACATCGCGCTGCGCCTGCTGCGGTTGCTCGTCAAGGGCGGGGTCGAGCCGGCGATGGTCACCGACCATGCGATGAGCCCGCGCGACGCCGAAGTCGTGGTGGCCGCGGGCGTGATGCTCCACGACGTCGGCATGTCGATCCACCGCGTCGACCACGAGGCGTTCAGCCTGCCGCTTGCCGAGCGCAAGCTGCGCGAGCTCTTGGAGCCGGTCTACGACCAGCCCGAGCGAGCTGTCGTGATCGCCGAGGTCCTCCACACGATCATCGGCCACCGCCGGCGCGGGGAGCCGTACACGGTGGAGGGCGGCGTGGTCCGGGTCGCCGATGCGCTCGACATGGCCCATGGCCGCTCCCGGATCCCCGTCTCGTCCGGGCAGGTCGGCATCCATGCGCTCTCCGCAGCAGCGATCAACCGCGTCTCGATCGAGGCCGGCACCGAACGCGCGATTCGAGTCGAGATCGAGATGAACAACTCCGCCGGGATCTTCCAGGTCGACGACCTCCTCGCCACGAAGCTTCGCGACACTCCCCTCGAGGGCCACGTGGAGCTCATCGCGAAGGTCGAGGGGGAATCCGAGAAGCGCCTCCTCGGCGAGTTCCGGCTCTAAGACTGTGGGCGCGGCCCGTAAGGTGTTCGCGGCCACTGCCGGCATCGCCGCCCTGGCGGCGCTTGCGACGAGCGCGGGCGGGACGGGGGGCGCTCCGCTGAACGGCCCGATCGCGTTCTCGAGCAACCGCGACGGCCAGAACGAGATCTACTCGATGACGGCGAGCGGCGGTAACCAGACCCGCCTGACGCATGACCCGGCCGACGACTACGCGCCGGTTTTCTCTCCGGACGGCAGCACCATCGCCTGGGTCTCGAATCGCGGTGGTGACTACAACATCTGGACCATGGGCTCCGACGGCTCCGATCCGGCGCCGATCACGACGGACTCAGCCTGGGATGACGATCCGAGCTTCTCGCCGAACGGGGCCCGGATCGCATTCGAAATCGGGGACGAGCCCCATCGCGACGTCTACACGATGCCGGCCGCCGGTGGGCCGACGCGGCAGCTGACGAATGTGGCCGGCGACGAGTCGTCGCCGGTCTACTCACCGAACGGCAGCCGGATCGCCTACGTGCGAGGGCACGGGGACTCCGCTGAGATCTACGTCATGCGCACGGACGGTACGCACCAGCTGCGCCTCACCCACGACCATGTTCGCGAGTATGCGCCGGCCTACTCTCCGGACGGCAACTCGATCGCGTTCGCGCGGCTCGCCGGCCACGACACGGAGATCTTCCGGATGCGCCCCGACGGTACGCATCAGCGAGCACTCACTCACGACGCGGTCGGCGATTTCGCTGCGGCGTACTCGCCCGATGGCCGCAGGATCGCCTACGAGGCTTCGAAGAGCGGCGGCCTCGAGATCTACACGATGAGCTCGCAGAACGGGCATGGCGTTCAGCGCCTCACCAACAACGGGGCCGACGACGCCTACCCGTCCTGGGCGCCTCGATAGCCCGGCGCCGGGATCAGACGCCCGCGCCTGCAGCGCCACGGCCTTCGCCGGCCGCAAAGCGCGTCGCGCCACCAACCCCCACCGCGACCGAAGCGGCTCCCAGCTCGGCTTCCAGTGCGAGCCCTTCATCAAGCGGTCGTCCCGCCCCCTCCAGCGCGGCGCGGCGGTCGGACAGCATCGTCTCCTGGGGAAACGCCGCAAGGCCCTCGGCCATCTCGAGCGCGCG
>JAWVFM010000185.1:0-3796 GCA_033856015.1 Solirubrobacterales bacterium | reverse complement strand
GAAGATGTAGCCCTTCGGAGGCGCGCTGACCATGTACGAGCCGAAGTCGTAGGGCCGCCCGCGGCCGGCGTAGTTCTGATGCCAGTTGCGGATCACGTAATCGGAGACGGCGCCTGCCGCAGTCCAGTAGTGGCCGTCGATCGACGCTTCGGAGTCCGCGTAGACGTGATCGAGGAGCGGAAAGCGCCGCGCGAGCGCGTGGAAGTTCGGGGTGTACTTCTTCCCGAAGAGGGTGAGCTTTGGGTCGCCGTCCCCTCGCCTGTCGTCCCCCAGCACCTGGTCGTACGTCCGGTTCTCCTTGACGATGTAGAAGACGTGCTGGATCGGGCCGTTCGGTCGCAGCGGCGTCCCGGGCGGCGGTTTGCGGCTGTCGGCCGGGACGATCTCGCGGTCGGCCTTCGGCGTCAGCGCGCGCAGCCGCCTGTGGCTCGGGATCGGCAGCAGGCCGGACTCGCCGCGCACGATCGACGGCAGGTACTGGAAGTGGTTGATCTCGTTGTCGGAGTCGTTCGGCGAGAGCGGGTTCGGCCCGTGCGGGTTTGGCCCGACGCCAAGCCCCTTCGCCGCGACCCAGACCATTCGCCTCGGAGTGGCGCCCACGGCGACGGGGTAGGACGCCGTCGGCACGCGGCCGACAAGCTCCCAGGGCTTGGTGTGGCCGTAGCGTCGCCCCTTGCAGGTCTTGCCGTTGGCCTTCGGGAGTGCGAACAGGGCGACGGCATCCTCGCCGGAGTCGGCGCTCATCAGGTAGCAGCCGTTCGGCGTCACCGCGACACGGATCGGCGCTGCGCCGTTGCCCTTCGGGCGGGCGACGGAAAGCGTCCGCAGGACTGTTCCCGTCCGGGTGTCCACCACGGCGATCAGGTCCTGGGCCGTGACCGCGACGTACGCCCTCGGCAGCTTCGGATCCATGACCATCCCCTCGGGGTGGGAGAGGTGCGGACCGACCTGGATCGTCTTCGAAACCGTGCCCGAGGCCAGGTCGATCTCCGTGACGGTTCCCTGCGTCTCGCTCGTCACGAAGCCATGGCCGGCGCGATCGATCGCGGCGCCGTACGGGTAGTGACCGACGCTCACGTAGCGCACCGCCCTGGTCTTGGTGTCCACGATGGCCGCTGTGTCGGCGAGGTTCAGGGCGGCCAGAAGCGTCTTGCCGTCGGCGCTGATCGCGAGCTCCTGGGGCCACGACTCCTTCGAGGTCTGCGGCGGGAAGTCCTGGTAGGCCGGAGCGCTCGAGGGTGGCGGCACGCCGATGATCCCCGCGCGTCTCGCGCGACCCGTTTGCCCCCTGTAGCGCAGGACGTGGATCACGTCGCCCTGCTGGCCCGGCACCCCCGGCGGCGGCGTCTCATCGGTGTGCGGCGAGGCCGGCAGGCCGGAGACGTAGACGCGGTTGCGAGTCGGGTCCATGGCGATGCCGCCGGAGAGGCCGGGCATCAACACCCGCTGGATCACGCGCCCGGCGCCCCGGCCCTTGGCCTTCACGATCCGGATGTCGTTGATGCCGCGCCCGGCGGACAGGGTCCACAGGAACCTCCCGTCGCGGGTCAGCGCGCCACCGTTGGGGTGGTTGCCGAGGCGCGTGAGCTTGCCGGCCGGCCGGAGCCTGCGGCCGTTGGGCTGCACGAGATTCGTCGGGCCGATCCGCCCGCCCTTCATCGCGGCCGCCACCGCGAGGCCGGCGCCGGCGAAGAGCGCAAGTGCCAGAGCCAGCTTGATGCCCCGGCTGAGACTGCCCCCTCCCACGATCACGTGAGCATATTCCCGCTGCGGTGCGACGGCGCCGTTATCACATCGTAAAACCCACCGAGTGGAGAGAGACGCCAGCAGGGACGTCGTTTTTCTCCACTCGGCGGTTTACGGGTACACCGATCGGAGCTTCGAGACCTCCGCGACCCTTTCCACCGCGGCGGCGTGGGCGGCAGTCCGCCAACCGACGCCCCAGCGGGCCGCGCCGTCGATCACGCGAGCGGTGGCGAGCCGCATCTGCTCCTCGAGCCGGCGGCCCACCTCGGCCGGCGACCAGGTCTCGCGCTGGATTCCCTGTGCCCACTCGTAGTAGCTCACGGTCACGCCACCGGCGTTGGCGAGGATGTCGGGGACCACGCTCACCCCGCGCTCGGCGAGGATTGCGTCCGCCTCGGGAGTGGTCGGCCCGTTCGCAGCCTCGAGGACCATGTCGCAGTTCAGTTCGCTGGCGTTGGCGACCGTGATCTGCGACTCGAGGGCCGCCGGGACGAGAATGTCGCATGGCACGGTGAGGGCCTCGCGGCGACCGATCTCCGTGCCGCCGCCGAAGCCGCGCACGAAGCCGCCGTCACGCTCCTCGGCGACCCAGCGCTCGAGCTCCGCGACATCGAGACCGTCCGGGTTCTCCACGCCTCCGGCGACGTCCGCGACCGCGACGATCAGGGCGTCGCGACGGGCCAGCTCGCGAGCCACCGTGGCGCCGACCTTGCCGAACCCCTGGATCGCAACCCGCTTGCCGCGGAGCTCCTGCTTCAGGTGCTCCAAGACGGCTTCGAGGACGTACACGACCCCGAGGCCGGTCGCCTCGCGGCGCCCGACGGTCCCGCCGAGGATCACCGGCTTGCCGGTCACGATGCCCGGGACGGAGTAGCCGACGTTCTGCGAGTGGGTGTCCATGAACCAGGACATCTCGCGCTCACCGGTGGCCATGTCGGGCGCGCCGACGTCGCGGCCGGAGCCGATGATCGGGGCGAGCTCCGAGGCGTAACGGCGCACGAGCCGCTCCGTCTCACCCTCGGAGAGCCGGTTCGGGTCGCAGCGCACGCCGCCCTTGGCCCCGCCGAACGGCAGTCCCATCAGCGCGCACTTGAAGGTCATCCACATCGCCAGGGCCGCGCACTCGCCCAGGGACACGCCGGGCGCGAGCCTCACGCCGCCCTTCGTCGGGCCCATCACGAGCGTGTGCTGGACGCGGTAGCCGGTGAACTCGTGCACCTCACCGTCATCGCCCTTCACCGGGAAGTTGACGACGAGCGCGCGCCGCGGCTCCAGCAGTCGCGCGCGCACGTCGGAGTCGAGCTCGACCAGCTCCGCGGCCGTCTCGAACTGAGCTGCCGCCACCCGGTAGAGCTCAGAGCGCCACTCGGCGCCGGGCCCGACCAGGTGGGCGTCGTGGGCGATGACCTCGTCCCACCCGCCGCTGCCGCGGCGCTCGACGTCGGTCAGCGCATCGTCGCCGTCGGGCTCCAGGTCGCTCGCCACAGCAACGAAAAGCGTAACGCGCCGGGAGTGACGAAAAGGGGCCGTGCGAGCCCCTGGTGGGCCGCTGTCAGGAGGGGTCCGAGGCGCGGCGCGCCGAGATGTTCAAGCGGACGTAGTCCAGGGTCAGGGGGCGTGGAGCACTTGTGATCAGGCCCTCCACAAACGGCTCGTGCAGCTCGTCCGGAAGCCGGTTCAGGTGCCACGGCAGGATGACCGTGCGCAGAAACGATTGCGGGTCCCGCGGAGTCACCGGCCATTCCTCGAGCCAGGCGCGCGCGTCGGCGAACCCGGCGCCGGCAAGCCGCGACTCGGTGTCCCCGACGCTCGCGTAGTTCCAGGGACGCTGGGCGGTGCGCAGATATGGCGCGAAGCGCTCCTCGCCCGCGAGCGCGTCGATGCAGCGCTCCAGCTCCGCGATGTTGCCCTGGCCCCCGCACTGCGCCTCGAGTCGCCCGCCGGGGCGAAGCGCGTCGTGGAGGCGCGCGAAGAGCCGGTCGTGGTCGAGGATCCAGTGGAAGGCCGCGCTCGAGAAGACGGCGTCGACAGGGGTGTCGAGCTCGAGCTC
>JAWVFM010000184.1:0-11381 GCA_033856015.1 Solirubrobacterales bacterium | reverse complement strand
GCGGACGCCCTCGATCTCGACGACGAGCTCGAGCCTGTGCTCGAGGCCGCGGAAGCTCGCGAGGCCTCGGCGGATCGAGTCCTCGCCGATGCCCATCGCCGCCGCCGCGGTGGCGGCGGCGAGCGCGTTGCGCCTGCCGTGCGCGCCGGGCAGGCCCAGCCGCACGGAGTCGACCAGGTCGGCAGCCCACTCGGGTGTCAACCTGCGAGCTTCGCCGCCGGGCTCGAGACCGGCCAGGCCCGGCTCTTCGGGGTCGAAGATCGCGACATCCTCGGCGACCTGGTGCGAGAAGATCCGCAGCTTCGCCTCGGCGTAGCTCCGCAGGTCGCCGTGGCGATCGATGTGGTCCTCGTCGACGTTGAGGAGGAGCGCGCACTCCGGGGCGAATGCGACCGCGTCCTCGAGCTGGAAGCTCGAGGCCTCGCAGATCACCGTGGCAGCCGGATCGACGGTCCCGGAAAGCGAGCTGAGCGGAGTGCCGACGTTGCCGGCCACCGAAACCGGCTCGACGGCCTCTCGCCACAGGTGGCCGAGCAGCTCTGCCACGGTCGTCTTCCCATTTGTCCCGGTCACTCCGACGAACGCGTTGGGCAGCGTCCTCCAGGCCAGCTCGAGCTCGCCGACGACGTCGATTCCCCGCTCGCGCGCCGCCTCGATCACCGGAGCCTCGCGGGGAACGCCCGGGCTCTTGACCACGCAGCGCGCCTCGTCGAGCAGTCCAACTCCGTCACCATCCAGGTGAACTTCGACGCCTGCATCGCTCAACCCTTCCGCGCCGGCCGGGGAGCCGGAATCGCAGCCGCGGACGACCTCCCCTCGCGCGGCCAGCAGGCGCGCCGCGGCCTGCCCGGAACGCGCCAGGCCGACCACGAGAAATGGGCCGGCGGGCAGCGGCGGGCGAGGCTTCGAGGAGCGGCGCACGGGCACCCGTCTAGTTTCGCCCCGCCGAGGCTCCCCCCTCCGCAGCGGCTGGAAAGATTGGAGCATGGACATCGACGCCCAGGCGCGGTCGTTCGACTCCGCTGCAGCCGCCTACGCGCGCGGCCGGCCCGATTACCCGGCCCAGGCGATCGACCGCGCCGTGAGCGAGCTCGGCCTGGCCGCGGACGCGACCGTCGTCGACCTGGCCGCCGGCACCGGCAAGCTGACCCGCGACCTGGTGACGCGCTTCGCCCGGGTGATCGCGGTCGAGCCGCTCGACCGGATGCGCGCGGAGCTCCGCGAGGCCGTCCCCGAGGCCGAGCCGGTGGCCGGCGAGGCTCACGCGATCCCGCTGGATGCCGGGAGCGCTGCCGCTCTCTTTGCGGCGCAGGCGTTCCACTGGTTCTCCGACCACGAGGCGCTTGCGGAGATCTCGCGCGTGCTCGAGCCCGAGGGC
The DNA here is from genome assembly GCA_033856015.1 of Solirubrobacterales bacterium. Lineage (GTDB taxonomy): Bacteria > Actinomycetota > Thermoleophilia > Solirubrobacterales > 70-9 > JAWVFM01. The sequence goes on along the minus strand of JAWVFM010000184.1, from coordinate 10,003 downwards.
GGGATGGTCCTGATCTGGAACACGAGCCCATGGGAGATCCGGGAGGGAAGCTGGTTCATCGCGCTCGCCGACCTCCTCGAGAAGCAGCGCCTCGACCGCTCGGGCCTGCACCGCCACTCGCTCGGGCAGTGGCGAGAGGTGTTCGATGGCGACGAGCTGTTCGAGCCCCTCTCGAGCGCGTCCTTTGCCCACTCGCACCGGCTCTCGCGTGAGGACTTCGTCCAGACCATGGCGTCGCGCAGCTACATCGCCAGCCTCGACGAGGAGCGCGGCGCCCAGGTGCTGAGCGAGATCGCCGAGCTCTTCGAGCGCGACGACGCCCCGCTCGACGGCGACCTCGTGTCGATTCCGCTGCGGACCGACGTCTTCTGGACGCGTCGCCGGTAGCGCCGGCGGTCCGGGGCGTCTACCCGATCGAGTTCTGGAAGAGCGTGTAGCCGATCCCGGAGCACACGGCGGCGACGATCCAGAAGCGCAGCATGATCTTCGTCTCCGACCAGGCCATCATCTCGAAGTGGTGGTGGACCGGGGCCATCAGGAAGACCCGGCGCCGGGTGGACTTGAACGCGATCACCTGGATCGCGACGGACAGCGCCTCGATGACGAAGATCCCGCCGAGGATGATGAGGAGGACCTCGGTCTGGGTCATCACGGCAAGCCCGCCGATCGCTCCCCCCAGCCCGAGCGAGCCGGTGTCGCCCATGAAGATGGACGCCGGAAACGAGTTGAACCACAGGAACCCGACCGAGGCGCCGACGAGGCATGCGGAGAGCAGAGCCAGCCCCTCCTGCCCGCTGGTCACGGTGATCGCCGTGTAGGCGAGCAGGACGATGGCGCAGGAACCGGCGGCGAGGCCGTCGAGCCCATCGGTGAGGTTGACGGCGTTCGACGCCCCGGCGATCACCAGGAAGACGAAGAGGACGTAGAGAGCCGGGCCGAGGTAGATGTCGGCGTCGAAGACCCTCACCCGGATCTGGGGATCGAGCCCGACGCTCTTGGTCGCCACCCACCAGAGGCCGAATGCGAGCGCGATCTGACCGACGAGCTTCCAGCGCGCCGACAGTCCGAGCGAGCGCCGCTTGCGGACCTTGATCCAATCGTCGGCGAAGCCGAGCGCGGCACACCCGATCGCCACGCCGAAGACCGCGAGGCTCTGCTTGTCGCGGGGCCCGAGCACCAGGTAGGGCACGGAGATCGCGAGGAACAGGATGATGCCCCCCATCGTCGGCGTGCCGGCCTTCGCGTGGTGCTCCTCCGGGCCGTCCTCGCGGATCTGCTGCCCGAACTCGCGAACCCGCAGGAACTCGATGAACTTCGGGCCGAGGAAGATCGTGATCAGCATCGCGGCCATGCCGCCGATCAGGATCTGGCCGCGGTCGACCACGGACGCCTGGAGGATCGCCAGCTGGCTCACCTCTCCCCTCCCGCGGCGCGCCGCTCGCCCAGGCGCTCGGCGACGACCTCCAGGCCCACGGCACGCGAGCCCTTGACGAGGACGACGTCCTGGGGCTGGAGCATCGCGTCCAGGAGCGCTGCGGCTTCGTCGGCATCGCGAGCCAGGGTGCCGGGCGCGTACTCGGCGGCGAGCTCGCCGACGCCGATCACGGGATCGATCCCGAGCCGGCGCGCATGAGCGCCCACGTCGCGGTGGTAGGAGGCGGCGTCCGGTCCGAGCTCGCGCATCTCCCCGAGCACGGCGAGCCGCCGGTTCGCGGGAAGCGTGGCAAGGTGGTCGAGGGCCGCGCCCATCGACACGGGGTTCGCGTTGTAGGAGTCGTTCAAGAGCAGGATGCCCTCCGCGAGCACGAGCGTCTGCCCGCGAAGGCGCGAGAAGGTTATCCCCGGCGCCCGCGCCGCCATCTCCTCGAGCGATGCCCCGAGCGCAACGCCGATCGCGATCGCGCACAGAGCGTTGGCCAGGTTGTGGGCCTCGCCGAACGGAAACGCGAAATCCTGAGCCCCGCTGGGAGCGACGACGCGTGCGTGCAGGGCGCCGTCGCGGCGCTCGGAGGCCTCCGCGAAGACGTCTCCGCCCGGGCCGAACGTCAGCACGGGAATGTCGTCCGCGAGGTGCGGCTCCAGGGCCTCGGCGTCCGCCGGCACCACCGCCCTGCCGCCGTCGGCCAGCCCGCCGAGGATCTCCGCCTTGGCTTCGGCGATGGCCTCGATGGTGCCGAGGAGCTCCAGGTGGACCGGGCCGATGTTGGTGATCACCGCGACGTCGGGCGCGGCGATCTCGCAGAGCTCGGCGATCTGGCCGAGTCCCCGCATCGCCATCTCCAGCACCAGGACCTCGGTCTCGGTCGGCGCGTCCAGGATGGTGAGCGGCAGCCCGATCTCCGTGTTGAAGTTCTCCGGGCTCGCATGCACCCGCCCCGGGATGATCGCCCGGGCGATGTCCTTGACAGACGTCTTCCCCGTCGAGCCCGTGATGCCGACCGTGGGACAGCCGAGCTCGCGAGCCCAGGCGCGAGCCAGGTGCTGCAGCGAGCCCAGTGGGTCGTCGCTGGCGAGCACCCAGCCATCCGCGCCGGCGTCACCATCGGCCGCCAGCGCCTCGGCGTAGGCCCGTGAGACGAGGACTCCCCACGCGCCGCCGCGGAGGACCTCGGATGCATACGCCCCGCCGTCGGCGTGCTCGCCCTGGAGGCCGAAGAAGAGGTCGCCCTCGCCGGCCTCGCGAGAGTCGATGACGGCGCGCTGCGGGTGGCTGCGCGCTCCCGCGCTCAGGATGTCGGACCCAGCCTCGGCCGCGATGCGCTCCGGGGCCAGCTCGATCACGTCGCGCCCCCGCCGCTGCTGCCCAGCTTCGCCAGCTCCTCCCGGGCGACCTCGCGGTCGTCGAACGGGATCTTGCGGCCTCCCTCGAACTCCTGCCCCTGCTCGTGGCCCTTGCCGGCGATGACGACCGTGTCGTCGCGCTCCGCTCTCCCCAGGGCAGCGGCGATCGCGGCGCGTCGATCGACCTCGACGAGGACGTCGTGCTCGGCGGGGGGGTCGATGCCGGCGACGATCTCGTCGATGATCGCGCCCGGGCTCTCCGAGCGCGGGTTGTCGGAGGTGACCACCGCGACGTCGGCCAGCCGGGCGCCGATCGCCCCCATGAGCGGGCGCTTCGCCCGGTCGCGGTCGCCACCCGCCCCGAACACGCAGATGACCCTGCGCGGGCTCGGCGTGAGCCTGCGCGCGGCCTCGAGCACGTTCTCGAGCGAGTCCGGGGTGTGCGCGTAGTCCACGAGCACGGCGAAGGGCTGCCCGGCGTCGACGGGCTCGAACCGGCCTGGCACGCGCGGCGCGTCCGCAAGGGCGGCCGCGGCCGCGGGGAGGTCGATGCCCAAGGCAACGGCGATGCCCAGCGCCATCATCGCGTTGGCGATGTTGAACTCGCCCGGAAGGGGCAGCGCCACGTTCACCGGCTCCCCGTCGCCGAGCTCGACGGTGAAGCGGGCTCCGCGGGAGTCGAAGGACGATGCGCCGACGCGCAGCCCGGCAGCCTTCTCGCCACGCGGCGAGACGGTCAAGAGGGCGGTCGGGGCCAGCTCAGCGGCCAGCCGCCGGCCGAACAGGTCGTCGACGTTGACCACGAAGCGATCCGGGCTCGCCTGAGCGTCGTCCCCGACGCCGAAGAGGCGGCGCTTGGCGAGGAAGTAGTCCTCCATGTCGCTGTGGAAGTCGAGGTGATCCTGCGTGAGGTTGGTGAACGCCGCGACCGCGAAGCGGATCCCGCGAACGCGTCCGAGCGCGAGAGCGTGTGAGGAGACCTCCATCGCGCACCCAACGTCGCCTGCGTCGAGCATTCGCCGGAAAGTCGCCTGTAGGTCGATCGCCTCGGGGGTGGTGCGCTCGACCGCCTCCTCAACACCGCCGACGACCTGCTTGACGGTTCCAAGGAGGCCCGCCTGGCGCCCGGCGCTCTCGAGGAGATGACGGGTGAGGAACGCGGTGGTGGTCTTCCCGTTCGTGCCCGTGATGCCGGCGACCGCCAGCTCGGCGGTCGGATCGCCGAAGAACGCGGCAGCGGCCGGCGCCATGGCGGCGCGCGCGTCGGGCACGAGGACCTCCGTCACGCCGAGCCCGAGCTCCCGCTCGACGACGAGCGCGCCGGCGCCGGCCCCCACGGCGGCCGGCGCGAAGTCGTGGCCGTCCGCGACCTGCCCGGGCACGCAGAAGAACAGGGAGCCGGTGCCCACCCGCCTGTTGTCGTAGGCGAGCCCCGTGACCTCGGTCGCCGGGTCGCCGCGGATCTCGGCCTCGGCGCCTGCGAACAGCTCCTGTAGGGTCATCGCGCCGAGTCTAGGCGCGCGCTCCGATGACGCCGCTCTAACCCGAGCTGCCGTTCGGCGGCACGCCCATGTAGGGCAGCGCGAACTTGGCGATCTCGCCGAAGGCCGGGGCGGCCACCGCGCCGCCGTAATAGCTCACCTGGGACGGGTCGTCGACGACCACGGCGACGAGAAGCCTCGGGTCCTGCGCCGGGGCGAAGCCGACGAACGACGCAACGAAATGGCTGTTGGAGTACTTGCCGCCGATGACCTTCTGCGCCGTGCCCGTCTTACCCGCGAGCTGGTAGCCGGGGACGCTCACCTCGGACGCCGTGCCGCCCGGTGCCAGGACGCCCTCGAGCATCGTCCGGATCTTGCGGGCGTCGGACGAGCTGATGATGCGGCGTCCCGCGGGCTCGGGCACCTTGGTGTCGCCGGCCTTCTGGACGAGGCGCGCCGGACGGAGGATGCCGCCGTTGGCGATCGCGGAGTAGGCCGTCGCCATCTGAATAGGGGTCACCGAGAGGCCCTGCCCGATCGGCAGGTTGCCCATCGTGGGCTCCGTCCAGGTCTTGAGCGGCGGCACGATGCCCTGCTCCTCGCCCGGGAAGTCGATGCCGGTGGGCTGCCCGAAGCCGAAGCGGTGGATCCAATGCGCCATGCGCGTGGCACCCACCTTCGCCCCGATCAGGTCGGCGCCGATGTTCGAGGACTGGGCCAGGATCTGGGCCACCGTCCTGGTCTCCGGCCCGCGCGACTCGGCGTCGGTGATGGTGCGATCTGCGTACTGGAGCTGGGTTGGGAGATAGAACGACGTGTGGGGCGTCACCTTGCCGTCCTCGAGGGCACCGGCGACCGTGAACGCCTTGAACGTCGAGCCCGGCTCGTACGTGAAGCCTGTCGCCGTGTTCTCGAGATCGGCGAGGCTCGACGGCTTCGAGGGATCGGTCGACGGCCAGTTCGCCATGGCGAGCACGTCACCGTTGTTCGGGTTCATGACGATCGCGGTGGCATGTTGCGGCTGGAACGTCTTGGCTGTCTGCGCCAGGACGTCCTCGGTCTTGGCCTGAATCGCGGCGTCGATGGTCAGCTTCAGGTTCTGTCCCTGCGCGGCCGGGGTCGTCGTATGCCGGGCGAGCTCCTTGCCCAGGCCGTCGACGATCACCTGCATCTGGCCGTTCTGACCGGCGAGGAGGCTGTTGTCGGCGCCCTCGAGGCCGGTATTGCCCTGGCCGTCGGTGCCAACCGTGCCGATCACCTGCGAGGCGAGGTCGCCCTGGGGGTAGACCCGGCGCTCGGACGGCTCCGCGCCCACGCCGGGGAGCTTCAGCCTCGCGATCTTCGCGGCCGTCGGCAGGTCGACCTGGTGGGCGATGTACGCGAAGCCACTGGAGCCCGAGCTCATGGCGTGGAGGACCTGCGACTGGCTCATGTGCAGGAGCGGCGCCAGCTTGGCGGCGGTCTTCGCTGTGTTCTTGACCTGGTACGGGGTCACGAAGACGTTCACCGCGTCCTCCGACACCGCGAGGTCGTTCTTGCCGGTGCGGTCGACGATGGTCCCGCGCAGCCCCGGAACGGTCTCGGTCCGCGAGTGCTGGCTGACGGCGTCGGCGCTGAGCCCGGCGCCCTGGACCCCCTGCACCCAGGCGGCGCGCGCGATCGCGCCCGTGAGGAGGACCAGGAAGCAGGCGAAGAGGACTCCGATGCGGCTGTCGATCACGCGCATCGGGTGCCTCTCCGCGCGCGGGTCACGGGGCCGTTACCCCGCCTGAGGTCGAGGTCGTGGGAGTCGTCGTCGCGGCCGTCGTTGTCGTCGCGGTCGTTGCCGGCGTCGCGGGGACGGTGGTCGTCGTCGCGGCCGTTGTGGTCGTCGCGGCCGTCGCTGCAGTGGCCGTCGTGGTTGCCGTGGCAGTCGTGGTCGGCGTCGTCGCGGTCACCGTCGGCGCGGGAACCATGCTGGTGGTACTCGTCGCTCCGGTGGCGGCGCCGTAGGTGAGCCCGCCGGAAGCGAGGCGCTTCGCGGCAAGCGCAGCGTTGTCGCCCCTGGCCGTGAGGTAGCGGATCGAACCGGGAGCCGGGTCGATCAGCCCGTGGCGGCCGGCGGCCTGCTGCACCCGCTCGTCGGAGAGCGTGGACGAAAGGCGCGTCGTCAGTGTCGAGTTCTCGCGCTTCAGGACGTCGGACTGGCGACCGAAGGTGCTGGCGCTCGCGCCGAAGCTCAGCTCCATCACGTTGAGGGCGACGATGCCGACCAGGAGGGTCGTCAGGGTGCCGATCCAGAGCCGCCCTCGGGTGAGCCGGAAGAGCAGGCCGGTGTCCGCCAGGTTCGACACGGCTGCCGCCGTGCGCCTGCCGACCGCGAACGGAACCAGATGCGGCCCGCGCGCCGGCGCTGCAACCGTGCGGCGAGCCGGGGCCGTGGCGGGGCGCCTGCGGGCCGGAGCGGCCGCGGCGCGACTGCCGCTTGGCGCGCTCCGCGCGGGAGCCGCGCGCGCCGCTCGCGCCGCTGCGGTGGCGGGCGACATCAGGCGGCCTCTCCGACCGCGAGCCTGCGGGCCACGCGCAGCCGTGCCGACGCCGAGCGCGGGTTGCCCTCGACCTCCACCGGGCCCGGGCGGACAGCGCGCCGGGTGACCAGCTCCGCCTCCGGCTCGTGCCCGCAGACGCACACGGGAAGCTCCGGCGGGCAGATGCAGCCTCGGGCCAGAGCGGCGAAGAACTGCTTGACGCGGCGATCCTCGAGGGAGTGGAAGCTGATCGCCGCCAGGCGCCCGCCCGTCTCCAACAGCTCCCAGGCGGCGGGCAGCGCGCGGTCGAGCGACTCGAGCTCGCCGTTGACAGCGATCCGGATGGCCTGGAAGGTCCGCTTCGCCGGGTGCCCGCGGCCGAACCTATAGGCCGGCGGAACGGCGGCCCGCACCGCGTCGACCAGCTCGGAGGTCGTCTCGAGCGGGCGCCGGCGGACGATCTCCCGCGCGACCGAGCGCGCGTGACGCTCCTCGCCAAGCTCGCGAAGGGCGGATGCGATCCGCGCCTCCGGCCACTCGTTGACGATCACCGCGGCGTCCAGCTCCTGGCCGGGGTCCATGCGCATGTCGAGCGGTGCGTCGTACGAGTACGAGAAGCCGCGCTCCGCCGCGTCGAGCTGGAATGAGGAGACGCCGAGGTCCATGTAGACGATGTCGAAGGTTCTGCCCTCAGCCGCCATCTCCTCGCACGCGTCGGCGAAGTTCTCGGCGAGAAAGGTCGCCTCGCACTCGAGCTCGGCCTCCACATCCTCGAAGCGCTCGTGCGCGGCCGGGTCGCGATCGATGCAGAGAAGCGAGCCCTCCGCCCCAAGCCGCTCGGCCACGGCCCGGGCGTGGCCGCCACCACCGAACGTGGCGTCCACCGCGTGCTCTCCGAGCCGCGGGTCGAGGAGCTCGATCAGCTCGTCGGTGAGGACAGGGACGTGCTCGGCGGCCATGAGGGTGAGTGTGGCCATCACGAGGTCGCGCCGCTCGGCCAGTCGACCGCGGCGAACTCCTCCGCCATCCGATTCGCCTCCTCGGCCGTCTCGGCCTGCTCCGTCGCCCAGCGCTCGGGATTCCAGACCTCGAGGTGATCGAGCGCGCCCACGACCGTGCAGGGGCCGTCGAGCCCCGCGTAGGCGATCAGGTTCGCCGGCAGGCGAACGCGGCCCGCCGAGTCCAGCGTCTCGTCGCTCGAGTCGCCGTAGAAGCGGCGAATCATGCGGCGGCCGTTCTTCGAGAGCGGGTTCAGCCCGGACAGGCGCTGCTTGGCGAACTCCGCGAAGTCCGCCTGCGGGTAGATCGCCACGCACAGGTCGAGCCAGTTGAGGAGGACGACTCCGCCCTCGAGCTCGCCGCGATAGCGAGCCGGGACCGTCAGCCGATCCTTGGCGTCGAGCCGGTGCTCGTACTGACCTCGAAACGCCACTCGTGGGGTCCTCTCTCCAGCCTCGCTCGTGCTCGACCCCAGGATTGACAGAAAGAAGATTTGGACCGGGGTGACGAGGTGGGAGGCTCCTCACCACCCCGGTCCTTTGGGTCAAGCTCGCGCCACAGTACCCCACTACGTCCCACTTCGCAACACATCGCTGCTCGGGAATGGGAGCGGATACGTCGGACGGAATTGCTAGCCCACCCCGACCGGAGCGGTTTCCCCTGCTCCGATGGGGTTTTTCGACCCGGATGCTCGACGCCCTCCGGATAACGAGGACACCTCCTGCTGCAACGCGCCTTGCAGGACAGGGTCGAATAGGCTGGAGCCCGATGCCCGATCAGCCGACCAAGCCGGCGCCCGCGCCGCCGGCCGCGCCCCAGGACGACGACGACCTGCGCGGCTACTACTTCGGCCAGCTGGTTCGCTCGCCGGCGACGCAGATGGTCACGATGGCGCTCGCCGTCGCGGCCGGGATCGGCCTCGCGATCGCCGCCGGCCCCGCGGTCGGCGGCATTGCGGCCCTCGCCGTCATCCTGATCGCGCTGATCGTCTGCTTCTCGATGGCATCCAAGCGGGCGGCGAGCGCCTTCTACGCTAACTACGCGGCGTCACGGGGCCTTACCTACAACGGGTCGAGAGGGTCCCTGCCCCCCGTTTCCGAGCTGCTCCGCAAGGGCGATCGGCGCTACACCGATCGCTCGCTCACCGGCGCGCTGCCCGCGGGGCCGAACGGCGTCCTCGCCCACTTCACGTACGAGGAGGAGTCGACGGACTCCGAGGGCAACAGGGAGACGAGCTATTACCACTGGACGGTCGTCTACTGCGAGCTTCCCCAGCTCGCGCCCTTCGTCCAGGAGCTCGTCTGCCATCACCGTTCGGGCTTCCGGTTCATGGACTCCGCCGAGGACAAGTTCAGGAAGCGCCAGCGAGTCGAGCTCGAAAGCGAGACGTTCGACAAGCGCTACGAGTCGTTCTGCGGTCAGCACGACGACATGAACCGCGTCCGTCAGGTCTACGAGCCCAGCTTCATCGTCTGGCTCGCGGAGAGCGCGCCGAAGGGATTCGAGTGGGACGTTGTCGCCGGCGTCCTCGTCTGCTCGATCAAGGGCCAGGCGGACTCGACCGCCGAGCTCGACGCGATGTGCGCCGCCGCGGGCGTCGTCGCCAAGCGGCTCTTCGACGAGGCCGGCGAGCTGCTGCCACCGGCGTCCGAGGCCCCGACCGCACCGCCGGTCGCGAGCGAAGCGCCCGCCGTACCACCCGCCGCGGGTTAGCCCGGGAAGATCGCCCCTGCGTTCGCCACGAGCGCCGCGGCCAGCATCAGCATCACCGACGGCACCAGGAGCAGCGCCACCACGAGCTGGATCTTGGGCGCCGCCCGGGCCGCGCGCTCCTCGAGGGCGCGGCTGGCCGCGCCGCGCAAGGCAGCTGCCTGGTCGTGGAGCTCGTCGGCGAGCGGCGAGCCGAAGCGCCGTGAGCGCTCCAGCGCAGCGGTGACGCCCGCGAGCTCCGGGCCCGGGACCCGGCGCGCCAGGGCCTCCATGGCCGCGGCCTGGGGCACGCCGCACTCGAGCTCCGCCAGGGCGATCGCCAGCTCGAAGGCGAGCGGGCCGTCGGTGGACGCCGCGATCTCGTCCAGCACCCGGCCGGGCGACCGGCCCGACGCGACGCCGACTGCCAGGAGGTCCAGCGCGTCCGGGAGGGACCTGATCGCCGCCGCGCGGCGGCGCCGCGCGGCGCGCTCGATCAACGCCTCCGGCCCGAGGAAGCCGGCGGCCGGGAGCGCCACGGCGAGG
>JAWVFM010000183.1:0-4141 GCA_033856015.1 Solirubrobacterales bacterium | reverse complement strand
ATGTAGACCTCGCCGTCGAAGTAGGCCGGGCCGGTCACGTCGCGGTCGAGGTTTCGCTTCCAGTCAACCGTGCCGTCGGAGCTGTGGAGCGCGTAGAGCTCGCCGGTCTTGTTCACGACGTAGAGGTGGCCGCCCGCGAGGTCTGGCGGGAACTCCAGGAGCTGCTTCGCGAAGAACTGCCAGCGGGAGTGAAACGGCGGGTTCGGGGCGTCGGCGATGAAGTGGGTGCGCTCCGGGACACGGCCGAAGATCGGCCAGTCGACGACGCTGGCGCTCGCGGCGTGCTTGGGCGGGGCGGTCGCCGAGGTCGAAGCGGGCGATGAAGCTGGTCCCGAGCCCGCCGAGCCACAGGCTCCGAGCGCGACGGCGAGCGCGAGCAGCGCGAGCATGGTTGCGAGGCGGCGGGCCATCGCCCTGCCATCGGCAGATTTGCCGAGGCGCGTTACCTCGCTCGGCTAAGCGGAGCGCAGCGCCTCGAAGAGGCCGCGCCAGCGCTCCTCATCGCGGTCCTCGGGCAGGGTCAGCGTGATCCGCGTGGCGACGTCCCCGTAGCGGCGCTTCACCTCGGCCACGGCCGCCTCCGGCGTGTCGACCACCGCGAACGCCGCGACCATCTCGTCGTCGATGAGCTCCGCCAGGCTGTCCCACTCGCCGCGCTTGGTCATCGCGTTCAGCTCCTCCTGGAGCTCGCCCCAGCCGTGGAGCTCGAGGACCGGGCGGTACGCCGGGGTGGAGCCGTAGAAGGCGATCTGCTGCTTGATGAACTTCACGCCCTCCGCGATCTCCTCCTCCGTGTCGCGAGCCACCACGAACGCGGGCGCCGTGATCTCGAAGCCCTCGCGGCTGCGGCCGGCCTTGGCGAAGCCGCGCTCGAGCGCGGGGAGCGTCGCCTCGCGCAGGTAGCGCTCCGTGGAGAACCCGTGGACGAGGATGCCGTCGGCGACCTCGCCCGCCGTCTCGGTCATCAGCGGGCCGACGGCCGCGACCATGATCTTCGGGTTGCCGTGCGGGTTCGGGCCGGGGTTGAAGAACGGTGCCATGAGTGTGTGCGTGTAGAAGTCGCCGCGGAAGTCGAGCTTCGCCCCGGTTCCCCACGTGTCCCAGATGGCCCGGATCGCGAGCACGAACTCGCGCATGCGCGCGGCGGGCTTCGACCACGGCATCGAGTAGCGCTTGGTGATGTGGGGCTTGATCTGCGAGCCCAGGCCGAGGATGAACCGGCCCTCCGAAAGCGCCTGGACGTCGTTTGCCTGTAGCGCCACGTTCATCGGGTTGCGCGCGAAGGCCACGGCGATGCCCGTCCCGATCTCCAGGCGCTCGGTCCGCTCGGCGGCGATCGCGCAGCCGATGAACGGGTCGATCTGTGTCTCCACCGCGAACCAGCCGTCGTACCCGGCGTCCTCCGCGGCCTTCGCCGCCGCTCCCGCCGCGTCCACGGTCGGGTCGTAGCCGCCCGCGTCGACCTTCATCTACGCGGGTACCGGAACGTCCGGCAGGCGCTCGAGCGCGGCCTGCATGTCGGCCTCGGAGAACTCCAGGTCGGTGAGCTCGCCCGCGTGGTAGGCGGCGTAGGCCGCCATGTCGAAGTGCCCGTGCCCGGAGAGCCCGAGGAGGATCACGCGCTGGTCGCCGGCCTCCTTGGCCGCCTCGGCCTCGTCGAAGACCGCGCGGATGGCGTGGGCCGGCTCGGGGCCCGGGACGATGCCCTCGCAGCGCGCGAAGCGGACCGCCGCCTCGAACGCCGCGGTCTGCTGGACCGCCTTCGCCTCGACGATTCCCTCCTTGACGAGGGCGCAGAGGCTCGGGGCGTCGCCGTGGTAGCGCAGGCCGCCGGCGTGGACCGGGGGAGGGACGAAGTCGTGGCCCAGCGTGTACATCGGCATGAGCGGCGTCATCCCGACGGTGTCGCCGAAGTCGTAGCGGAACGCGCCGCGGGTCAGGGTCGGGCAGGCGGCGGGCTCGGCCGCTACGAAGCGGGTTTCGAGCCCGTCGCGCAGGCGCCTGCGGACGAGGGGGTAGGCCAGGCCCGCGAAGTTCGAGCCGCCGCCCACGCAGCCGACCACCACATCCGGGTACTCGCCCGCCAGCTCCATCTGGTCCAGCGACTCCTGCCCGATCACGGTCTGGTGCAGGCAGACGTGGTTGAGCACGGACCCGAGCGAGTAGTTCGTGTCGTCGCTCCCCGCGGCCACCTCGACGGCCTCGGAGATCGCGATCCCGAGGCTTCCCGAGGCGTGCTCGGCCTGCGAGCGCCCGGCCTCCGTGAGCTCGGATGGGCTGCGATGGACGGTGGCGCCCCAGGTCTCGATCATCGCCCGGCGGTAGGGCTTCTGGTCGTAGGAGACGCCGACCATGAACACCTCGCACTCCAGCCCGAAGAACTGGCAGGCGAGCGCGAGAGCCGACCCCCACTGGCCGGCGCCGGTCTCCGTGGCGAGCTTTCGCACCCCGGCCTGCTTGTTGTAGAAGGCCTGCGGGACAGCCGTGTTCGGCTTGTGCGAGCCGGCAGGCGAGACGCCCTCGTACTTGTAGTAGATGTGCGCGGGTGTATCGAGCTCGCGCTCCAGGCGCCAGGCCCGGTAGAGCGGCGTCGGGCGCCAGAGCCGGTAGACGTCGCGCACCTCGTCGGGAATCGGGACCAGGGGCTCCGTGGAGACCTCCTGGAGGATCAGGTCCATGGGGAAGAGCGGCGCGAGGTCGTCGGGACCGACCGGCTCGTGCGTGCCCGGGTGCAGCGGGGGCAGGCCCGGGGGCAGGTCGGCGGCGAGGTTCACCCACTCCGTGGGGATCGCGGACTCGGGCAGCAGGTACTTCGTCGGCTCGCTCATGGCGTGATCCTATGACCGAGGCGCCCTCCGGCGAGAGGCCTTGACGATGACATCGTTTTATGGAACACTTCTCAGTGGCTTATGACCGCCGTGGCAGAGCTCGAAGCACCCGCCGCCGCCTCCGCGAACGAACTGATCGGCGCCGCTCCGGCCTCGCCCGCCGGGCGCCTCGACTCCTTCGAGGACGTCGATGGCCTCCCGTCGCCACCCGAGGTGCCGCTCCCTCGCTGGCTTCAGGTCCTGCGCTTCAACCAGCGCCAGATCGAGTTCGTCTTCCGGGCCCGGCGCGAGCTGGGAGAGGTCTTCCGCCTCCAGGGGATCGTCGCGGGCCACCCCGCGGTGACGAGCCATCCCGACCACGTGCGCTCGCTCTTCAAGGCGAAGCCCGAGGACGCGCCCTCGATCACAGGCGAGTCGCCCCTGCGCCCGATCGTCGGCCCGAACTCGACCCTCACCGCGCTCGGCGCGCGCCACATGCGCCAGCGAAAGCTCCTGCTGCCCTCGTTCCACGGCGAGGCGGTCGAGCGCTACGCGCAGATGATCGCCGCGGCCGCCGAGCGCGAGATCGACGGCTGGCCCCTCGACCGCCCGTTCGCCCTTGCGCCGCGGATGCAGGCGATCACGCTCGACGTGATCATGGCCGGGATCTTCGGTGTCGAGGGCAAGCCCGCGGTCGGCACGCCCGAGTACGGCTTGCGGATGGCGACCCGCTACCTGGTGGCTGCCTCGACCTGGCCCTTCGCCCAGGTCGCCGAGCTCATGAACATCGGCCGCGACGAGCCGGTCGGGCTCACCCGAACCGGGCTCGCGATCCTCGACAAGCCCACCTACGCGGTGATCGCCAAGCGCCGCGGCGCGGCGGACCTCGCCGAGCGCTCCGACATCCTCTCCATGCTCCTGCTGGCCCGCACCGAGGACGGCGAGGAGCTGACGGATCGCGAGCTTCGCGACGAGCTCCTCACCCTGGTGCTCGCCGGCCACGAGACCACCGCGAACTCCCTGGCCTGGACCTGGGAGCGCCTGGTCCGCACGCCCGATGCCTACGAGCGGCTCCGGGAGGCCGTGCGTTCAGGCGACGAGGCCGAGGAGAACGTGGAGGCCGTGATCCAGGAGGGGATGCGATCGCGGCCTGTCATCCCGATGATCGGGCGGCGCGTGACGGTTCCATGGCGGCTCGGCGAGTACGCCGTTGAGGCCGGCGCCCCGATCTCGATGAGCATCCTCCTCTTGCACCATCGCGAGGACCTCTACCCGGACCCCTACTCGTTCCGGCCGGAGCGCTGGTTCGGCCACAAGCCCGGGACGTATGAGTG
>JAWVFM010000182.1:0-6690 GCA_033856015.1 Solirubrobacterales bacterium | reverse complement strand
TGCGTCGGCGCGAAGCGGGTTCTCCTCTTCCACCACGATCCGCTCCACGCGGACGAGTTCCTCGACGATCTGCAGTCGAGCGCTCGCGACGGGTGGAGCGCTCTCGGCCACGACCCAGAGGCGGTTGCCATGGCCGTGGAGGGCGGCGAGATGACAATCGACGCGGGCGCCAGAGGACCCGGCCAGGCACTCGATCAGCCAGGCGGGACGCTTTATACGACCGGTACAAAGACCGGCGACGAAGTCTCGACTCCGGGCTAAAGACCTCCTCGACCCCCGGGCCTAGGCTCGGTCGAGTGAAGAAGATCGAGGCATTCGTTCGCCACGAGGCGTTTGAGCCGATCAGGGCCGAGCTGCTCGACCGGGGGTTCCCGTCGCTCTCGATCACCGAGGTCAAGGGCTCAGGGCGCCAGAAAGGGATCGTCGAGCACTACCGAGGCTCGACCCTCACGGTCAACGTGCGACCCAAGCTGAAGCTCGAGATCATCGTCGATGACAGGGACAAGTCGCTCGTCGTCGAGACGATCCTGAAGCACGCACGAACCGGCGACATCGGAGACGGGAAGCTCTTCGTCTCGACGATCGACGAGGCGATCCGAATCCGCACCGGCGAAGAGGGACAGGAGGTCCTTCAAGCCCATACCGAGGCGGAGCTTCACGCCTCCGCGTAGCTGGGACGAGGGACGGCGAGCGAATCAGGCGGAAGCGGCCATGCCGGTCCGCCGCTCGCCCGAACGACGAGGCAGGGAATGCGCGACCTTCACTCGCTAATGCTGGCCGCGCTTCTTGCCGGCGAGGGCCTCCGGGGCGTGGCCGAGCTGGCCGCTGCCGAGGCGGCAACGCCGGTCGCGATCGTGGTGCCGGCGAAGGGCCTTGCGGCCGGGTCGGCAGAGGGGATCGACCTCGAAGGCCTCACGGCGTACGCGGCCTCCTTGGCCCGGGAGGAGGTGGCGGCGAAGCCGCCGGAGATCGAGCAGGCGGTCCCGGTCCTCGCCGGCGAGGAGACGATCGGCTATGCACTCGCGCTCCGCACCGGGCGAAACGGCGGCCCCGCGGTCGACCGGGAGGAGGTCCTGCGCGTCGCGGCGCTCGCGACCCTCACGGAGATCGCGGTCAACGACGCGCGGGACGCGGCGGTGGGCGACGTGCGCGGGAGCCTGCTCGAAGACCTCCGGTCGGGCAGCGCCGAACCGGACGAGGTCGTCCGCCGCGCCGCGCGGCTCGGGTGCGACCTCAGCGGGGGCGCGATCGCGCTGGTGGCCGACGTTCGCTCGGCCCGTCCTCGCCACGCTGCCGCAATCGTCGTCGGCGAGTACCCGGGCGCGCACGCCCAGCCGCTCGCCGTCCAGCGCGACGAGGAGGCCGACGCGACACGGGTCTACGCCCTCCTGCCTGCGAGAGGCGGCGAGGACGCACCCGAGCGAACGGCCGCGGCGGCTCGCGAGCTCGCCGCGCGGGTTCGCGCCCACGGGCCGGCGGCCTTCTCCTCATTCTGCGCGGCGCCCAGCGAGCTCAGCCGGGCGATCGCCGAGGCGGAGCTGATGCTCGAGGTCATCGCGTCGGACGAGCGCATGGGAGAGCAGCTCGCCGACGGGATCTCGAACGGCGTCTACCGCCTGCTCTTCCGGGCGATGGCCACCGACCCCGACGAGGTCCGCGGCTTCTACGCCGACACGGTCGAGCCGCTCGTCGAGCACGACCGCCGGTACCGCACGGACCTGCTCGGCACGCTCGAGGCCTATCTCGCCAACGACTGCAACATGAACGCGACCGCGCGGGCGGTCTACGCCCACCGCCACACGGTCGCGCACCGGCTCGGCCGGATCCGCGAGCTCTCCGGCCTCGACCCCGCGCTCGGTGAGGATCGCGAGCGCCTGGGCCTCGGGATCAAGGCCTACCGCATCCTCGCGCCGACCCTGCCGCGCTGAGCGGCGCGGCGGGGGGCGCTACTTGACGAAGAGCATCTCCGAGTACTTCGGCAGCGGCCAGAGGTCGTCGGCGACGATCTTCTCGAGGCGATCGGCCACGGCTCGGACTCCCGCCATCGCGGCGAGCTGGCCGTCCCGAGCGTGCTCGGCGAGCTCCATGCCCTCGATGCCGTCCGGATAGGCGTTCGCCTCGTCGAGCGCCTCGAGCGCCTGCCCGAGCTCGTCGACCAGGCCGCGAACCTCGCTCGCGAGCCCCGGGATGCTGGCCGACTCGATCAGCGCCAGGTGGCGAAGGGCCGCGGGCAGGAGCATCGTGCGGGCGATCGCCGCGGTCGTCTCGGCCTCGATGTTCGCCGTGATGATGTACTGCTCGAGCCACACCTCGAACCGCGATTCGAGCTCGCGCTTCGAGAGCACGTGGTAGTGCTCGAATGCCGCAACCGTCTGGTCGCTCAGGATCTCTGGCAGCGCCTCGGGAGACGTGCGCAGGT
Organism: Solirubrobacterales bacterium; assembly: GCA_033856015.1. Classification (GTDB taxonomy): domain Bacteria; phylum Actinomycetota; class Thermoleophilia; order Solirubrobacterales; family 70-9; genus JAWVFM01. The sequence continues at coordinate 4,271 of JAWVFM010000182.1, read as the reverse complement.
TCTTGAGCCCGCGTCGCTCGGCCTCCGCGTGCCACTCCTCGGAGTAGTTGTCGCCGCCGAAGCAGATCTCCTTGTTCGCGTCGTAGGAGCGCTTCGCGACCACCGCAATCGCCTCGCCGACGTCCTTGCCCTCGCCGAGGGCCGTCTCGAGCTCGTCGGTGAGAGCATCGATCGCCTCGGCCACGATCGTGTTGAGCACGGTGTTCGGGAACGCGAGGGACATGCTCGAACCGAGCGCACGGAACTCGAACTTGTTGCCGGTGAACGCGAACGGCGAGGTCCGGTTGCGATCGCCGCCGTGCAGCGGCAGCGGGGGCAGGACCGGAGTTCCGAGCCCGAGCGTCCCACCGCCCTCGAAGGTGCCCTCGCTCGTGCCGAGCTTCTCGAACGCATGCTCGAGCTCGGCGCCCAGGAAGATCGACATGATCGCCGGCGGCGCCTCGTTCGCACCGAGCCGGTGATCCTGGCCGATGTTCGCCACCGAGGCCCGCAGGAGCCCCTGGTGCTTGTTCACGGCCTGGACGACCGCGGCGCAGAAGAACAGGAACTGCGCGTTCTCGGCGGCGGTGTCGCCCGGGTCCATCAGGTTGTGGCCGGCGTCCGTGCCCATCGACCAGTTGTTGTGGTTGCCCGAGCCGTTGACGCCGGCAAACGGCTTCTCGTGCAGGAGGCAGACCAGCCCGTAGCGCCGGGCGACGTTCTGCAGCGTCTGCATCGTGAGCTGCTGGTGGTCGGAGCCGACGTTCGAGTTCTCGAAGATCGGGGCGATCTCGTACTGGTTCGGGGCGACCTCGTTGTGGCGGGTCTTCACCGGGACGCCCAGCTTCGCGAGCTCGAGCTCGGTCTCCAGCATGCAGGCCAGGATTCGCTCCGGGATCGAGCCGAAGTAATGGTCGTCGAGCTCGTGCCCCTTGGGGGGCTTCGCTCCGAAGAGCGTGCGCCCCGTGGTCACGAGGTCCGGGCGCTCGTAGTAGTAGTTGGCGTCGATCAGGAAGTACTCCTGCTCCGGCCCGACCGTCGTGAACACCCTGGTCGCCTCGTCGTCTCCGAGCAGCCGGAGCGCCCTGATCGCGGACTGCGAGAGGGCGTCCATGGAGCGCAGGAGCGGGATCTTGGCGTCAAGCGCCTCGCCCGTCCAGGAGGTGAACGCGGTCGGGATGCAGAGCAGAGCCCCGTTGGGGTTCTCGAGCAGGAACGCGGGGCTCGTCGGGTCCCAGGCGGTGTAGCCGCGTGCCTCGAAGGTCGCGCGAATGCCGCCGGTGGGGAACGACGATGCGTCCGGCTCGCCCTGGATGAGCTCGTTGCCGGAGAACTCCGCGATGGCGCCGCCCTCGCCGTCCGGCCCGAAGAACGAGTCGTGCTTCTCAGCCGTCAGCCCGGTCAGCGGCTGGAACATGTGGGTGTAGTGCGTGGCGCCGCGTTCAAGGGCCCACTCCTTCATCGCCTCGGCGACCTCGTCCGCGGTGGAGAGGTCGATCGCCTCGCCCGCATCGAGCGTGCGCTGAAGCTTCTGGTAGGTGTCCTTCGAGAGGCGGGCCTTCTGGACAGCCGAGGAGAAGACGTTCGCGGCGAACGGATAGCTGCCGTCGGACAGGTCGATCGCTCCCGAGCCGCTCCCGTTGGGGCTCCATGTCGCGGCCTTCACGTTCTGCTGGCGGATGTTCGTCACGGTTGCCTTACGCCTCCTAGCGTTACGAGCAGCGCGCGGCCTCCATCACCGCGCGCATGGGCTGAATTCAAGTTGATTGAGGGCGAGAGTAGTGGCCCGGCAAAGATCGCGACTTGTCCACATGTCGAACGTTTCCAGGTGCCGGTTCTCCCGCGTGTACACCCCACCGGGTGGGGCTCCGGGCTCTACCCGAGCGCCGCGCGACGCGCGCGCTCGCCGGCGGCCTTGACCTCTTCCTCCAGCTTCTCGCGGAGCTTGGCCGCGGCCTCTACCCGGTGCGCCGCGGCCTCGCGCTCGGCCTCCTGAAGCGCCGCACGCGTCTCACGCTGGGCCTCCCTGCGGATCTGCGCGGCGAGCGTCTGGACGCGCTTCTCGGCATCCTCGCGGGCGCGCTCCTCGGCCTCGTGGCGTAGGCGGACGTCCTCTTCTCGCACGCGGGCCTCGACCTGCGCGGCCATCCGTCGCTCGGCGTCCTCCCGGGCCCGTTCGGCCGCCGCGGCGGCCTCCTGCTCCAGAGCCTCCGTCTCCGCGGCGAGACGGTTCTCGGCCTCCTCCCGCGCCCGCTTCTCCGCCTCGGAGGCGACCCGCTCGACGAGTGCATTCAGCTTCCTGGTGCTCGCCTCGAGCGCCGCCTCGGCGCGGTCACGGGCCTCGAGCGCCGCCTCGGCCTCGGCCTGCGCGGCCTCGGCATGGCTCGCGGCCGCCGACTTCGCGGCGTCGGCCTCCTTCTTGGCGGCGACGATTGCGTCGGTCGAACGGGCCTCCGCCGCGCGAACCCTTGCGTCGGCCTCTGCGAGGGCGGAGCTCCTGGACGCGGCCACCGCCTCCAGCGCGAGCTCGCGCGCACGCTCCTGAGCCTGAAGCTTCAGGCGTGAGGCCGCGTCGCGAAGCTTCTCCTCGGCGCGTGCCCTCAGCCGCTCGCGAACCTCCGCGAGGTGGCGCTGCGCACGGGCCTCCACGCTGCGTGCCGCGGCACGCGCCTCGCTCGCCGCCTGCTCGGCGGCTTCGGTCGCGCGGTCCGCATCGGCGAGGTCGCTCGCGAGCTCCGCCGCGTAGTTGCGCGCGTCGGTCAACTCGGCTCGGAGTCGCCGGACCTCGTCGGCCAGCTCCGAGACCGCGCTCTCGCGGGCGTCGGAGACGGCAGCGGTCACATCGTCGACGAGCCGGCGCGCGTCAACCGCGGCCTCCGAGCTCGGTTGCGTCTCGACGGCGCGAAGCCGCGGCGTCGACTCGGGATCGTGGACGTGCTCGCCTCGTGGGTCGGGTGCGTCAGGCATGGGTGCTCGGGCGGAGCGAAAAGGCCCCGCAGGGGAGACTCGCCGAGCCTAGCGCAGTTCCCGGAAACGGTGCGGAAGCGCACTTGGGAGCCGGAATCCCAGGCTGCGCGCGTGATCAGAACCCAGGTGGAGCCGCCGTCCCGCCCGAGCTTCCCACCTGGAAGGCGACGGCGGCGACGATCACGATGAGAATGCCGGCGAGCGTGAGCCACCGAAATCGGGCGGCCTGGCCGTAGGCCCCGACCACGAATCCGATTGCGAGCAGCACGACGTAGGGGGTGCTCTGGTGCGGGAGGAACGTCGCCAGGTACATCATCGGTACATCTATCATCGACAAATGCCCGAGCTTCAGGCGCAGCCCGAGTCCGTCGAGGAAGTCAAGTCGGCCCTGATGGGCGCCGGCTACCTCGCCGACGAGCCCGCCGCGCTCGTCTCCTACCTCGCACAGCGCCTCGGCAAGCCGATCCTCGTGGAGGGCCCGGCCGGCGTCGGCAAGACCGAGCTGGCCAAGGCGATCTCACGCTCCACTGGACGCCGGCTCGTGCGCCTGCAGTGCTACGAGGGCCTCGACGAGGCCAAGGCCCTCTACGAGTGGAACTACCGCAAGCAGCTCCTGAGCATCCAGGCCCGGGCCGTTTCCGAGCTCGAGCCGGCCGCTGTCCCGAAGGCGGAGCTGCCGCCGGGCGAGGAGATCTTCAGCGAGGACTTCCTCCTCACCCGGCCGCTGCTCGAGGCGATCGCCGCGGAGGACCCGGTAGTGCTGCTGATCGACGAGATCGACAAGACGGACCAGGAGTTCGAGGCCATGCTGCTCGAGGTTCTCTCCGACTTCCAGATCTCCATCCCCGAGCTCGGGGTGATCGAGGCCCGCACCCACCCGATCGTCGTCCTCACGTCCAACAACTCCCGCGAGCTGACCGAGGCCCTGAAGCGGCGGTGCCTCTATCTCTGGCTCGACTACCCGGACGTGGAGCGCGAGATCGAGATCGTGAGGCTGCACTCGCCGGAGCTCGACGCGCGCCTCGCGCGGCGTCTCGTCGAGGTCATCCAGATGATCCGGAAGCTCGACCTCAAGAAGCCGCCGTCGATCGCGGAGTCGATCGACTGGGCGCGCGCGCTCCTGCTGCTCGGCGCCGACGACATCGACCAAGCGCTCTTCCAGCGGACGATGAGCATCATCGTCAAGCACCGCACCGACCTCGTCGTCGTCGCCGAGCGTGTCGGCGTCCATCTCGAGGCGCCCGTTGGCGCTTCCTGAGCACCTCATCTCGTTCGGCAAGGAGCTCCGAGACGAAGGGGTCGCGGTCGGCACGAGCGAGCTGCTC
>JAWVFM010000181.1:0-6404 GCA_033856015.1 Solirubrobacterales bacterium | reverse complement strand
CAGCGCCAGGCGTTTCGGCAGGAGGGTCTCGTCCAGACGATCGCTTCGCAGCGGTCGGCCGATGAGGAGTCGCGAGAGGCTCAGCCCCGGTGTGGACATGCCGGAGCTTCTACCGCCAGATCGGGCGTTCGCTGCTGGTCTTGACGCGTTTCTTACGCGCAGCGCCGGAGACCTAGCGCGATCCTTACGCCGCGCCCGACAGGACGCAGGACCTTCTCGGGAATAGACTCGCGCCGGCCATGGCGGCCGAGCTCACCGAGCGCGTGCGGGCTTGGGGCTCGGAGGGACGCTCGGAGGCCTTCCGAGGCCGTCGGATCCACGTCTTCGAGCGCCCGGGGGTCGACCTGCCCCTGGTTCTCCTGCACGGCTTCCCCTCGAGCTCCTACGACTGGCGCGGGCTCCTGTCGGCCGCGCCTGAACACGCCGCGCTCGCCCTCGACTTCCTCGGCTTCGGCCTCTCCGAGAAACCGCGTGACCACACGTACACGCTTGGCTGGCAGGCCGATCTCGTCGAGGCGCTCGTGCGCGGGCACCTTCCGGGACGCCGCGTCTTCGTGGTCGCCCACGACATGGGCACGTCCGTCGCGACCGAGCTCCTCGCGCGCGACCTGGAGGGCACGCTCGGCATCGACCTCGCCGGCGTCCTGCTGTTCAACGGCAGCATCGTCATCGAGCGCGCGAGCCTCACCCCCGCCCAGCGCCTGCTTCGAAGCCCGCTCGGCCCGCTCGTCGCGAGGCTCTCGAGCGAGCGCTTCTTTCGGCGCGAGTTCGCGCGCCTCTTCTCCGATTCGCACCCGCTGACGGACGAGGAGGCGGCCGACCAGTGGTCGCTTCTCTGCCACGAGGGCGGCAGAACGCTGGGGCACCGGCTCGTCCACTACCTCGACGAGCGCGTGCGCTTCGCGGCGCGGTGGCACGGCGCGGTGCGCGACTGGCCCGGCCCGCTCAGCTTCGCCTGGGGACTCCAGGATCCGGTGGCCACGGTCGCGGTCCTCGAGGCGCTCGAGGAGCTGCGGCCCGCGGCTCCCGTCGAGCGACTGCCCGACCTTGGGCACTACCCGCAAATCGAGGCTCCGGAGGCAATCGCGGCGGCGCTTGCCGGCGCGCTCGGGCGCGTGGGCGACTGAATCTAGGCGCTGGGCGCGGGCGTCGTGCCGCAGTCCTGCATGACGAGCTCGAGTCGCTCGGCGAGCTCCATCTTCATCCCGCGCGCGGCGCCGGTCCGCGCCACGCCGGTGCGGGCGTCGACGAGGTTCTCGACCTCGAGCGGATCGTTGCCCAGGTCGTAGAGCTCGTACTCGCTCGCCGCGCGGCCGCGCGGGTCGAAGTAGTACGCGTACTTCGCGTCGCGGGTGCGGATCGCGCGGATGCGGTTCGGCTGCCCGGGCGCGTCCTGCATGGCCGTGCCGGCCTGGTGGTCGTCGTAGGTGAAGTGGACGGCGTCCTGAACCGACGCCGCGGGCTCTGGATGCTCCTGGACGGCCGAGAAGTCGGCAGCATCGCCGTTCGATCGCTCCGGCTCGCTCGCCGCGGCCGCGGCGAGGACCGGCGTCAGATCACGGCCGCGCAGATCGCCAGGGACGTCGCGGCCGGCCAGGGTCAGGAGCGTCGGGAGCACGTCGACCAGGGAGGCGAGCGCCTCGGTCCGCGCCTCGGCTTCGAACAGGACCGGATTCGAGAAGACGAGCGGAACGTTGGTCGTCTCCTCGTAGACGTTGAACATCTTCTGGCGAAGCCCGCCGTGGGCGAGTCCCATCTCGCCGTGGTCGGAGCAGCGCACGACGACGGTGCGCGAGCGCAGGGAACCGGGATCGTCCGCAGAGCCGAGTGCCTTCACGAGCCGGCCGATCTTCTGGTCGACCAGGCGGTGCAGGTGGGCGTAGAAGTTGACGTAGTCGAGCTTTGCGCTGGTGTCGCGCAGCTCCCCGAGGTAGGCGGTCATCCCCATCCGCATCAGCGCATGGACCGCGGGCTTCGTGCTCAGATCCTCCTCGAGGGTCGGCGGCAGCCCGACGCCCAGCCCCCGGAACTCGTCGGCCGTGTAGCCGCCGCGCTCGTAGGCCGCCGGGTAGCCGAGGACATCGTGCGGGTTGACGAGCGAGACGACCAGGCAGAAGGGCTCGGGCAGCTCGGAGCGGCCGAGCCAGCTCTCGGCCTGCCGCGTGTAGACCTCGTCCCAGCCCTCTCCGTCGCCCGCGTTGCCGCCGCCGAAGTGCTCGGCCTTCGCGTTCTCGCCGGCATCCGGAGGCTCCCAATCGGCGAACCCGTAGTCGCGGGCCAGCTTCAGAGCGTCGGCCTGGCCCCAGCCGCCGAGCAGTCCCTCGTCGGCGCCTGAAGGATGGGTCAGGTGCCACTTGCCCTTGTAGGCGACCTCGTAGCCCGCATCCCGGAGCAGGGTCGCGATGTTCGGCAGCCCGGGCGGCAGCACCGGCTCGTTGCCTGAGCTCGGGCCCAGGTGCAGGGCGCCGCGAGCGAACTGCGTGAGGACACGCCGAGCCGGCGCCTCGGAACGGCGCAGGATCCCGGCCATCGTGGCGGCGACGGCCGGGGCGTTGCGCGGGTCCGGCCGAAGCTCGGGGCCGGTGAGCGTGAGCGTGACGCCGTGCTCGGCCGGGTAGCGGCCGCTCAGCAGCGTGGCCCGGCTCGGCGAGCACATCGCCGCGTTGCAGAACGCGTTGGTGAAGCTGAGGCCCGTGCGGGCGAGCTCGGCGTCGTTCGGCATCAGCTCGGCGCGCCAGGCCGGATCCTGGGGCCAGTGGCGGGGCTGGCGCTGCTGGTCGGTGACGACGACCAGGAAGTTCGGCGGCTTCACGTCGCCGGCACTGCCGCTGAGGTCGCGAGCACCCGGCCGCCGGGCCCAAGCGCGCGCACGGCGAACGTGTCGGCGTCGCCCTGAACGTCGATCCTGGTCTCGAACCCGCCCTTTCGCGCCGATGCGACCGGCTGGAGCGAGGCCGCGTCCTGCCCGCCCAGGACCTGCCAGCGGCGAACCCTCGTCGCCCCGTTCCAGCTCGCGTAGACGGAGACGTCCGCGGGGTCGGAGCGCACGGCCGCCACCTTGGGCAGGGTGGTCGGCGTCGCGCTCCACGGGACGCGATAGACGCGGTAGCTGCCGTCGTCGACCGGCAGGCTCGCGTCGAAGAGCAGCTGCCCTCCCGGCGAGAACTCGGAGAAATTGGGTTGCGCGCCGAAGCCGAGGAAGACCCTGCCTCCCGGCAGGACCTGGAGGCTGCCCTCGCTCTGAGCGGAGGTGTCGACCGGCCGGCGGTACTCGCGGTCGACCGTCGCCGTGCGGCCGTGCTCCGGCAGCTTCAGGATCAGGCCGCGCGACGATGGGGCCTGCATCGGCGGGCCCGCCTGGTCGTCGAACATGGTGACTCGGCCCCCCGGAAGCATCCGCGCGTCGTGCTGGAGCCAGAAGCGCGCCCCTTCGCCCAGATGGAAGCTCGAGTCCTTGCCGCCCAGCGTCCAGACGACTCTGCCGCTCGCCCGATCCACGTCGTAGATCGCTGCCGTGTCGCGCGCCGAGATCAGCAGGCGGCCACCGCCGAGCGCCTGGATCGAGTTCAGGTGGAAGGCGTCGAAGTTGGCGCTGTTCTGGGGCGTCGCGTAGGAGTCCGAGAGGGGGATGTGGCCGTAGGAATGCCACTCCCAGACGACCAGCCCGGTGCGGATGTCCACCTCCTGGACGATCGCGTCGAGCAGCGGCGAGAGGGTCCCCGCCGCCGTGCCCGGCAGGTGGACGAGGATCGGTGAGTAGACGGTGAACAGGGCGTCGCGCCCGGCGAGCTGGAACTCGTGGATGTCCATCGGGTAGCCGTTGCCCGCGTGAACGGTCTGGATCGTGCGATAGGAGTGGTTCGCGATGACGCCCTCGCCGACGCCATATGCCGACGGCGTGACCGTCCCCTGCCACCAGGTGAGGACCGGCCGGCCCCGGTAGCGCTGGACCCGCAGGTTTGCCGCGACGTCGGGCGGCTCGAGCTGCCGAAACCAGACGACGTGGCCACGCCCGTCGAGGATCATCGGCCCACCCGGCCCAACCGGATGGATGGTGATCGAGTTGTTGCTCTCCGGATGGACGATCGGCGAGGGCAGCGGCGTCAGGAGGAGGTCCCCGTCATTGCTCACCGCCGGCGTGTTCTGGCTGACGCTGACCCTGGGAGGTACAAGGTCAGGCCGGGAGACGTAATGGTGGAGCTTCGACTGCTGGCGGGTGGTCAGGTTGAGGGGCGGCTGGCTTGCGCCCAGGTGGGCCACCGTGAACGTGAACCGGTCGGGCGCCATTCCCTTGATCCGCACCGCCACGGACACGGACTCGCCCTGCGCGAACGGCTCATCCGGGACGAAGCTCGCGCCACGGTTCTCCGAGTAGCTGAGAATCCGGCCCTGGTGGCTACCGCTCGTCGCACCGACCGCGTGCACCGACTCGATGCGGCCAGGGTCGACTCCCAGGATGCTGATCTGGGTTTCGGGCGAGGCGTCAGGCGTCTTCGGCGCGGGCGAGATCGTCAGCTTGGCTCCCGAGCCGGCGGCGCCGAGGGCGCAGGCCGGCCAGCTGATCGCGGCCACGACGAGCGTCAGCATCCCCGTGGCGAGCGAGCTGCGAAGCGTGCTCACCACCCCCCCATGCCTGCTGAAGATGCTCCATCTCGCTGAACCACGCTCGACCTCCGTTGACACGGTACCATATTGAATATGGTTTCTCGGAGCCTCCTCAAGCGTGGGTCGTCTCCCGAGCCCGCCGTCGGGTACGGCGGCGGGCTCACTCGCGAGGTGCAGCTGCCCTCGCCTCCCACGCAGGCTCGCGGCGCCGAGAAGCGCGACCGGCTCTATCAGGCGGCGATCAGCCGCTACGAGGCGGACGGCATGGCGGCCACCAGGGTCGAGGACGTCGTCGCCGATGCAGGCGTCAGCTGGGCGACGTTCTTTCGCTACTTCCCGCGCAAGGAGGACGTTCTGCTCGAGATGGCAGCCCGCCACTTCCGGGTGCGCGTGCGCGCGGCCGCGGAGCGGTGGCTGCGCGATCGCCGTCTGCACGCGCGCACGGTCATCGAGCGGACCTTCGCCGCCCTGCTGGAGCCTGCCGAGGTATCCCCTGCGCTCCACAGCGCCGCGATCCTCGAGGTTTTCGCTCATCCGGCTCGCTTCGCGGCGCTGGTCGACGACGGCCACCCCCAGCCGATGATCGGCCTCGTGGCCGAGCTGCTGGCCGAGTCCAAGCGGCGGGGAGAGATGCGCCCCGACCTCGACTCGGCCGCGGCCGCGCTGACCGTCGTCGCCGGGGCCCTCTTCCCCGGGGCGCAGGCGGCCGCGATCGGCGCCGACCCGCGGGTGGCCGTGCGCAACGCGCTGGGGATTCTCTGGGCGGGACTCGGGCCCGGGCCCGGGCGTCAGTAACCGGGGAAGTGGCGCGCGACAAAGCCCTTCGGGTACGCGTTGGCCGGATGCCAGCGCGGGCCGGAGCCCTTCGCGTCGCCGACCGTGTCCCAGCGCATCCCGGCGATCACCGCGTAGACGTGGTTCCCGCTCGCGTACACGGTGAGCCAGCGGCCAGGCCCGGGGACGCCCCAGGACTCGAACTGCTGCGACGTCATTGGTTGCGAGACGAAGCCGCCACCGTGAAGCGCATAGCTCACGGCCCCTGAGCAGTCATACCCTCGCGCCGAGAAGGATGCGTGGCCGCCTCCCCACACGTACGGCCGGTTCCTGATCAGGTTCGCCGCGGCGATGGCAGCCTTGATCGCCTGCGGAGCGCTTGGCGGCGGGATCGCGATCCCGTTGAGCAGGGTGGTGGTCGGCCCCGTCGTCCCGCTGAATCCGAAGGCGCCCCGCGAGTTCGTGTTGACGTCCGCCGAGTGCGGCACCGCCGTGCCGTTGGTCCCGGCGGACGCCGCGGGCATGGCCGACCCGCCGCCGCTCGCAGCGTTCGAGCCGGCTGTGCGTGCCTTGCGCTTCGGTCCGCGGGACGCGTCGCCTGGCGTGGCGTGCTTGCCCGTCGAGCTCTGCTTCCAGCCGCCGGTGCCCGCGCTCGTCGCCGCCACGCGATCCGGCGCCCGCAGGCGGCTGAGATCGATCTTCGGGTCCATCGAGGCGACCATCCAGACGACGGACGCCACCTCGTCGCTCAGCGTGGTGTCTTGAACCACAGCCGCGCCGGCGCCTGGGATGCGGCCCGCCATCGAGGCCAGCAGGACGGCGGCCGCGAGGGCGGCCGCGACGTGGAGCCGCGAGGGCATCCGAAGCTTGATTGGCGTTGTTGCGTGTAACACGGGGCGGTCAGGGTTCCTTCGGCGCCGGCGCGCCAGAGCTTTACCTCCACCACGCGGGATCGGAGTACGCTCAATACGAGCGGCTCCATGATCGCATTGCGGTCGATCGGTCGCGCAAGTAGAACAAGACGA
>JAWVFM010000180.1:0-4125 GCA_033856015.1 Solirubrobacterales bacterium | reverse complement strand
CGTCTGGAGACACTTTCCAGACGCCGAGTTGCATCCTGGAGCGGACCTCGCGGCGGAGCTTTCAGAGCTCGCCGCCGACCACGGAAAGTTCTGGGAAGCACATTCCCTGCTGCTCGCTGGGCGCGAGCGGTTTTCACAGGAGGATCTGATTTCTGCGGCGCGGCAACTCGACTTGGACGAAGAGGAGGCCGGCACGGCGCTTCGCGAGCGCAGGTTTCGAGACCGCGTGCTCGCGGACATCGACGGCGGCCGTCAGGCCGGAGTCCGCGGTACTCCGATCTTCTTCGTGGACGGGAAGCGGCTTGATGGCCCTTGGCGCGAGCTCGCACAGATCGTCCCGGCGAAGCTCGAGAAGTAACGTTCGGGTCATGCCGGCTGAGTGGCCACCGCTCGCCTACGGCGCGTGGAGCGCGACCTGCGACACCCTCCACGCGCATACGCAGGTACTCGGAAAGCTCGCCGTGGAGCTCGCCCCGCCCGAGCCGCAGCTCCAGCACGCAGCCCTGCGGCTGAGCGCGCGCGGCTGGGAGACGCCTTCGCTGCCCGCGCCCGACGGGTCCGGAGCAATCGTCGCAGCCCTTGACCTGCGTACGCACGAAGCCATCGTCGAGCACAGCGGGGGCCATGAGACACGGATCGCGCTCACGCCCAACCGGCCCGTCGCGGAGGTGACGCACGAGGTGCTCGAGGCCGTGGAGCGCCTGGGGGGCGCCGTCGAGATCAATCCCACCCCCCAGGAGGTGCCATGGCAGGTCCCGTTGGACGAGGATCACGAGCATGCGACCTACGACGCCGACCAGGTTGCGACCTACTTCGACGCCGCCACCCAAGCGGCGCTCGTCCTTCGGGAATTCCGGGCCCCGTTTCGCGGTCGCGCGACGCCGGTCAACGCGTGGTGGGGAACGTTTGACCTCGCGGTCAACTTCTTCTCGGGCCGGCCCGCCGATCCGCCGTCGGATGACTTCATCATGCGCAACGGAGGGGATGCCCAGCAGGTCGGAATTGGCTGGTGGCCTGGGGATCCGAACCACGACGGGGCCGCCTTCTTCGTCCTCGCCTACCCGGCGCCGGACGGGTTCGCGAACGCGAACCTGAGCCCCGCCGCAGCGCGTTGGGACGCCCAACTCGGCGAGTACGTGCTCGACTGGGAAGACGTACGGCTCGCATCCGATCCACGCGCAGTTGCGCTCGACTTCGCGTCCTCGGCTTTCCAGCACGCATGCGGCGTGTGCGATTGGGATCCGGCCCTTGCCGCCAGCGCCGCGGGCGACCCGCCGCCGATCACATAGCCCAGAACTTGGCGCGGGATACTGGTGGCCCATGCCCTCGGAGAACCTCGAGATCGTTCGGCGTTGGGTTCGCATCACGAACACCGGCACCTTCGAAGAGGCAGCTGACCTGGTCACGCCGGACTTCGAAATGACGGAGTCCGCGAAGCTTCCCGGCGCAGCGGTGGTGTCCGGTCTGGATGAGCTGCGCACGTATCAACTTGGTTGGAGACGCAACTGGTCGGAATGGGACTGGCGCGAGGAGGAGATCACCGACCTGGCCCGGGACAAGGTGCTCCTGATCGCAACGCTCTGGCTTCGGGGGCTGAGGAGCGGCATCCCGGTGGAGCGGCGCTGGGCCTACGTGTTCGAGATCCGCGACGGGAAGCTCGCGAGGCAGGACGGCTACGAGAACAAGGATCAGGCGCTCCAGGCGATCGGCTCGCAGGACTAGGGCCGGCTGCCGCTGCGATCGGGCATCCAAACCGCTGAGGTGTGGGCGCGTTAGGATCGCCGCGTGAAGCTGCTTCCCCTGCTCGAGGAGCGCCCGGTTGCGGCACAGGTCGTGCTCGCCATCGTCGTACCCGTCGTGTACGGCGCCATCACCGGGTACACCCTGGGCCACTCGAAGGGCGTCTACATCGTCCTCAACCTGCTGGCCGCGGTGGGTGGGGTTGGCGCGGGCTTCGACCACCTCGGACCGCGGGCGGGAGCGAGGCGCGGGGTCCTGGGCGGAGCGATCTTCGGCCTTGCGGTCGTCATCGCCCATGCGATCCAGGGCGGCCCGGCCCTCACCAAGATCCCACATCCGGCGATCCTGCTCGTCGTCTTCACCGTGCTCTTCGGCTTGGCGCTCGGCGCCTTCGGCGGATACTTGCGAGGCCGGCTCCAGCCGACCGAACAAGCGACTTAGGTTCGAAAACCAGCCGCCGATGGTGTCGAACTCGCTTCGTCACTAGAGTCGTGTCCATGCGCTACCGACAGCTCGGCGATTCGGGCATCGAGGTTTCAGAGATCTCGCTCGGCTCGTGGCTCACGTACGGCTCCGGAGTGGAGCGCGAGCAAACGGAGGCGTGCACCAAGGCCGCGTTCGAGGCCGGGATCACCCTCTTCGACACCTCGAACATCTACGGGCAGGGAACGGCCGAGACCGCGTGGGGCGAGGTCCTGCCCTCCTATCCGCGCGAGAGCTACGTGCTCGCCACCAAGGTGTTCTTTCCGATGAGCGAGACGGACTCAGGCCTTTCGCGCGAGCAGATCCACAAGCAGCTCGACGCCTCGCTGGAGCGGCTCCGAACGGACTACGTGGATCTCTACCAATGCCACCGCCCTGATCCGGAGACGCCGATCGAGGAGACGATGGAGGCGCTGACCGAGGTATGCGAGGCCGGGAAGGTCCGTCAAATCGGCTTCAGCGAATGGACGGTCGAGCAGATCGAGGCCGGCCTCGACGTGCCCGGGGCCCGCAAGTGGGTTTCCTCTCAGCCTCAGTACAACGCGATCTGGCGCGCCCCCGAGGCCGAGTTGATCCCGTTCTGCGCCGAGCACGGGATCTCGCAGATCGTCTGGTCGCCGTTGGCCCAGGGCGTGCTCGCGGGCAAGTACCGCCCGGGCGAGCAGCCGCCCGCGGAGTCCCGCGCTGCGAGCGACTCGATGGGCTGGGCGATGGACCGCTACATGGCCGACGACGTGCTCGAAGCGGTCCAGAAGCTCGTTCCGATCGCCGAGGGTGCGGGCCTGACCATGGTCCAGCTCGCCCTCGCGTGGGTGCTCCGCGAGCCGAACGTCGCCTCCGCGATCATCGGAGCGTCACGCCCCGAGCAGGTCCACGCGAACGCCGAGGCCTCGGGTGTGGAGCTGGCCGCGGACGTCCTCGAGGCAGTCGACGCGGCACTCGCAGGCGTCGCGGTCACCGGACCGCAGCTTGCGAACTTCGTGCAGCCCGGCGTCAAGCACCGGTAGCCGCCCGCGCGCCGCTCGCGGGAGCCGCGGATGAAAACCGCCGGTGCGGGTATCACCTCGACGAAGACTGTCTCCAATTGAAAGGAATCGAAGATGAGCACAGTCGCAATCGTGCTGATCGCAATTGCCGTGATCGTGGCATTGGCGTTGATCTACTCGGCGAGCAGGCGCAGGCGCGCGCAGCAGTTCGAGGACAGGCGCCAGCTCGCGGCGAAACACCGCGAAGAAGCTGACGCACAGCGGATCACCGCGGCCAAGGAAGCCGCCACCGCAGACGAGCAGGCCGCCGCCGCTCGTCGCCAGGCAGCGGAAGCCGAGGAGCGCGCACAGACTGCCCGGCAGGCGCAGACCACGGCGGCTGCACACACAGAGCATGCTCAGGAAATCGACCCTGATGCCGGGACAAGCCAGCCCGACCGCGCCGACGCGAGCGCCGAGGGCCAAGCCTCAGGGCGCGACCTATAGAGGCAGGCGGACCGGCGAGAGGCCGGTGAGCCGGCGGCACTCGCGCGCCAGATGCGCCTGGTCCGCGTAGCCGGCCTCGACTGCCGCCCGAGCGAGATCCGCCCGGTCGGCCTTCATGAAGCGGCGCAGCCTCAGCACGCGCTGAAGGGTCTTCGGCCCATACCCGACGGATGCGTGACAGCGGCGCCGAAGCTGGCGCTCGCTGAGGCCGATGTCGGCGGCCAGCGCTCGCACGCGCTGGCGTGGATTCAGAAGGCGGATCGCCGCCGCCTGAACGGCGCGGTCGGGAGGGCCGGCGAGGGCGAGCCGGGTCGCGAGAGCCCCGACCGCGCGAAACGCCTCGCGCGGATCGATGTCGCCGACCAGGCGCTCACGCGGGTCCAGGCCCAGCTCCGACAGCTCGACGCGGTGGTCGCGAAGCTCGGCCAGC
>JAWVFM010000179.1:0-3999 GCA_033856015.1 Solirubrobacterales bacterium | reverse complement strand
GGCCAGGCGCGGGGCGGCCGCTTCGGCATCCACCAGGTCCTCGTCGCTGGGGCTGCGCACCTCGGTCGCGCCGTCCGACTCGGATTCGATCACCGACTCGACGTCGAAGAGCTCGGTCGGCTGGTCGGCGATCGCGTGCCGCTCCTGGGTGTCGGGGCCCGCGTCGGGAATATCGGGCTGCGCCGGCGCCTCGGTCTCGGCGTCGGCCACGAGGTCCGCGGGGTCGGGAAGCGGCTGTTCGCTCGACGGCTGCAGCTCCTCGGCGGGCGCCTCGGACTCGACAGGCGCCTCAGCCTCGGGCGCCTGCGCCTCGGCCGGCGCCTCGGTCGGGATCGCCTCGGCTTTCGGCTGCTCCGGAGCCTCCTGGATGTCGGCGATGTTCGGCATGCGCCTGCCTCCCTGGTCCGCCTCGGACGCCCTTGCCTCTGCCTCGGGCATGCCCAGGAACTCGGTCGGCGCCTCCGCGAAGGGATCGATCTCGTCCGGGCGCTGAGGCGGCCCGAAAGCCTCGTCCTCGAGCTTTTTCACCTCGGACTCGTCCGCGCCATGGGCGCGCTTCAGTTCCAGGTGCTCTCGAATTGCGTCGTCGAGGATGCTCATGCTCGCCATCTCCGGGATCAGGCTGCCAAAGACTATGCGGTTATCCTTGATCGTGCGAGGACTTGGGACCAACTTCCCAGCCACTCCACGGGGCTATAGCTCAGCTGGCAGAGCGCCTGGATCGCACCCAGGAGGTCGGCGGTTCGAATCCGCCTAGCTCCATCGCCGGATCCCCCGCTGGCATGCGGATTGCCGTTCGAGACTGTCGTCTCCAAGGCCGTGCGTCGGTTCAGATTTTAGGCACTAGTGCCCATTCAGAGGCCCGGACATCTACTCCTCGGGCCGCTCGCGTAGCTGGAGAGCCGCTAGGAGCGCCGCGAGTTCCGGCGCCAGGCTGGTGAGCGACCCCTCGGCAGCTAGGCACCTTCGGCCCCAGAACCAAGAAAGCCCGGACGCGGTTTGGACCCGGCCGGACTTCTCTAGAGGTTCTTGGGAGCAACCTTCGGAACGTTCCTTTGCACCAGTTCGGCGTCAAGTAGTTGGCGGCTGTACCGGGTCGCTCGTCGGCCCTGGGAAGCGCGATGCGACCGAACCACCGTGACGGTACCCACGGATAGTCGAGCGGATGCAGTCACCCAGCCCGCCCTAGCGCCGTTGTCAATCGAGGCGCTTCACCAGCTTGATCGTCTTCGTCTCGATCGGTCGTCGGTCGGGAGCGCAGGCGTTGGACCGCCAGCGCGCCAACGGTGATGGCGATGACAGCAGCCCCATAGCCGGTGGCCGTGCTGCGGATCCCGACGTGAGTGGTGAGCGCTCCGGCGATCAGGGCGGGGATGCTGAAGGAGAGATAGCTGACCCCCAGGATCGCGGTGAGCGTCGCGGCGCGGGTCGCCGCGGGGACTTCTGCCATCGTCGATCTGAAGGCCCCGACGTAGGCCGACCCGAAACCGATGCCGGCGACGACGGTGCCGAAAACGAAGACGGAGAAGCCGAGCGGGCCAGAGCCGAGCGCGAGACCGACGAGGGTCGTGGCGAGACCGGCGATCAGCATCGCGGAGCCAAACCGAATTGCAGTTCGCAGTCGAGCCGAGCGCATCAGGTGGCTCGCTACCGCGCCGGGAGCCAGCATCGCGGCCACGATCAGCCCGCTGACAAAGAGGTTCGAATAGCCGAAGACGCCATTGACGATCGAGCCGCCGAGCGACACGTAGAGCCCGGAAACCGCCCAGGTCGCGACGAAGAGGGGGACCGCTGCGTAGAACGCGCCCCTGACGCGCTTCGGGACCATCACTTCCGGGCGCAGGGAACGGCGGGCGCCGAGCCGCAGCTCGCCGGTCTCGGGCATCAGCAGGGCGACTGCGAAGAGCGCCGCGAAGCACGCGATCAGCACCCAGAAGACGAGTTCCAGAGGAGCGGGCGCGTACTCGGCGAGGACTCCGGCGCCGACCGCGCCGACGACGAAACCGACCTGGGAGACGATGCTGTTTACCACCGTCCCGCGACCGGCCCGGGGGCCCTCGGTATCGAGCAAGATCGCCCCGAGGGTGCCGATCGCCGCGCCGGTCGACACACCCTGGACCAGGCGGGCGATGATCAGCCCCGGCACCCCACTTGCCAAGAGGAAAAGGCCGAAGCTGACGATCTCGAGGGTCAGCGCCGCAAAGAGGACGGGCTTGCGCCCGACGTAGTCGGAAAGCGAGCCGACGATCAGCATCGTCCCGAGCAGAGCCAGGGCGTACACAGCGAAGACGACCGTCAGAACGCTGGTCGAAAAGCCGAACTCGCTTGCGTAGAGGCCGTAGAGGGGAGACGGGGCCCCGGCTGCGACCAGCATCGCGAGCAGCCCGAGCGTGGCGAACCGAAACGTCGCCGATGTCGAGAGGGGAACTCTCTCCCCTTGAAACCATCTCGCTCGGGGGGTCGTTGGATACGACTGGGTCTTCTCCATGTTACGAGTTATACACGTTACGACTTGTTGACACGACTATCATTCGATCGATGACCCAAGCGACGAGCAATGCGCCCGACCTGACCGCCGCAGAGCTGGCGTTCCGTTTTTCCTCCGGCAGGCCAGGCCTGGCCTTCGTGATGACGGTTGGCGAACGCGGAGTGCGCTCCTATGAGCGCCTCCGCCAGCCAGCGGATCTCGCCCGCTGGGTCTTCGCATCGGGCCTCCTCGATCGCAAACCGCGCGTCACCGCGCGCGGGCTGGAAGATGCCCGCGTCCTCCGGGAGTCGATGTACGGCTTGGTCCGAGCAATCCTCGACAGCAGATCGTTCGACCAGGCGGATCTCGACATCGTCAACTCCTGGGCCCGGCTCCCCGATCTCGCCCCGCAACTGGGCGAGGACGGTGCCCTTGCTCGTCAGGTCGGTCGGAGCCAACTGAAGGCCTGCCTCGCCTCGGTCGCCCGAGACATTGTCCGGATGCTCGGCGAGGAGGATCTTTCCCGCCTGCGAGAATGCGAGGGGCAGGGTTGCGGCATTCTGTTCTTCGACCGCTCCCGGCCCGGCAATCGACGTTGGTGCGCCGACGGAATCTGCGGCAGCCGCACCCGAGTGGCCGCGTACCGTAGCCGCAGCTGAGAGCGCCTAAGGATGGGGTCGCTGATTCGAGCCCAGTACCGCCATCGGCGAGCCGAAGCTGCTCCGCTCGAGATCTACGGCGGCGAGGGTTTGCTCGGCGACGAAACAATGGCGGTCGCACCGCCAGCTGCCGCCCTGAAGCCGAGGATAGCCACGAGGATGCCGATCGCGGCGACCGCGACGCCGAAGAGGAAGGCGCTCTGCGCCCCCTGGACCACTCCTTCGAAGCCGTCGTCCGACGCCCCTTCGGCCACCCCGGTCGCCACCGCCGTGGCCGCGGCGAGAACGATCGCGCCGCCGGCGAGCTGAGCGGTGTAAAGGAGGCCGCTGGCGAGGCCCTTGCGCTCCTCGGGGAGGGCGCTGATGCCGATCGTCAGGAGCGCACCGAGGAGAGATCCGACCCCGAGGCCGATCAGCAGCAGGCCGGGCAGGAGTGCGAGGTAGCCGGGGTCGTCGGGCATCAGGGCGAGGACGAGGCCGCCGACCGCGGAGACCGCACCGCCGGCGATCGCGGTGAACGACGGCGGCAGCCCGGTGAAGATGACCCCGGTCAGGACCCCGCCCAGCGCGAAAGCGGCCATGGTGGGCATCTGCATCAGCCCGGATTCGATCGGGTCCGCCCCAAGCACGTTCGCGAAAACCTGGGGAGCGAAGGAGATAGCGATGAAGTAACTGCTGGTGAGGAGCGCCTCGCCGGCCAGCGCCACCGCGAGGGTGCGATTCGCGGCGATGTCCGGCGGTACCAGGGCGCGGTAGCCCCAGGCGCGCTGCTGCAGGACGAAGACGACGAACAGCGCCAGGGAGACAAAGAAGCCGACGATCGCTTCGGCGGAGCCCCAGCCCCACTCCGGCGCGTAGCGCAGCGTCACCAGC
>JAWVFM010000178.1:0-4529 GCA_033856015.1 Solirubrobacterales bacterium | reverse complement strand
GCCTCCGTCGCGGAGGCGAGCCCCGACGGGCGAACGTCGGTCCCGAGCACGAGGATGGTCTGTGGGCTCGCGAGGAGGAACGGGTTGCCGTGGAGCGTCGAGCCCATGTCGGCGAGCTTGCCCTTCTGGATCTGGGCCGAGATGGCGAACGCGAGGAAGCTGACGATCAACCAAGCGAGCGCGGCGATCCCCGCCCACTTGGCGCCGCGTCTCCACGTGAAGCCGCCCTCGGAGGGGGGCTTGTCCTGCGCCCTGCGCGGACGGCGGATCGGCAGCTTCGGGCCGCCCGAGCCTGGCTTCTTCTCGCCCGAGGGCTGCCTGCGAAACCGATCGAGATCGGGCCTGCCAAGCCTCGAGAAGAAGCCCGGACGGGACTTGTAGACCTTGTAGTCGGGGCGCTCGGGAGCGCCCCGATCATCATCAGCAGCCATCGGCGGCTATGAATACTTGCCGATGGTGGAGACGATCGGCGCTGACCTCGGCGGAACGAAGATGCTGGTGGGCGTCGTCGACGCCGATCGGCAGGTCGTCCACCGCTCGTCCGCGCGCAGCGCGGGACTGAGCCAGGACGAGGTCCTGGACGCGCTCGAGCGCGAGCTCCGCAGCGCGCTGGAAGCTCGCCCGGACGTCGTGGCGGCCGGGCTCGGAGTGCCCTGCACGATGGACCGCGAGCGCGGCATAGCGATCAACGCGGTGAACCTCGAGCTCACCGACGTGCCGATCCGCGACCTCATGACGGAGCGGATCGGGCTGCCCGTCTACGTGGACAACGACGCGAACACGGCGATCATCGCCGAGCACCGCTTCGGCGCCGCGCGGGGCGCTCAGAACGCGGTCATGCTCACGGTCGGCACCGGGATCGGCGGCGGCTTGATCCTGGGCGGGAAGCCGTACCGGGGCTCGACCGGCGCCGCGGCTGAGTTGGGCCACCTGGTCATCGACCTCGCCGGGCCGCCGTGTCAGGGAAGCTGCCCGTCGAACGGCTGCGTGGAGTCGCTCGCGTCCGGAACCGTGCTCGCGACCGAGGGGCTTGCGGCCGCGGAGCGCGAGCCCGAGTCCGAGCTGGGGCGCAGGCTCGCGGCCGGCGAGACGATCGACGGCAAGGCCGTCACCGATGCCGCCAACGGCGGCGACGGCGCGGCGCGCGGCGCGGTCGAGGCGATCGCACGCCGGCTCGGGGTCGCACTTGCGAGCCTCGCCAACATCTTCGAGCCCGACGTGATGGTGATCGGCGGCGGCGTCATCGCAGCCGGCGACCTGCTCCTGCGCCCGGCGCAGAACGAAGTCGCCGCGCGCGCCCTGCGACCGATGAACAAGACGCCGGTGGTGGCCGCGGAGCTCGGCCCCGACGCGGGCATGATCGGCGCGGCGGCGATGGCCGCGCTCGAGATGGAGGCCTGATGGCCGGCAAGCTCGTCGTCTGCCCGACGCCGATCGGCAACCTCGAGGACCTCTCGCCGCGCGCCCGCCGGGCGTTGACCGAGGCGGACCTCGTCGCCTGCGAGGACACGCGGCGGGCCGGGCGCCTTTACGAGCGGCTGGAGATCCCGCGGCCGCGGCTCGTCTCCTACCACGACCAGAACGAGGCGGAGCGAGCTCCGCGCCTGGCGCAGCAGGTCGTCGGCGGCGCGAAGGTCGTGCTGATCTCCGACGCCGGCACGCCGGTGATCTCCGACCCGGGCTTCCGCCTGGTGCGCGCCTGCCTCGAGCGCGACGTGGAGGTGGAGGTCCTGCCCGGGCCCTCGGCCGTGACCACCGCCCTCGTCGCCTCCGGCCTCCCGGCCGATCGCTGGCGCTTCGAGGGCTTCCTGCCCCGTCGCGCGGGCGAGCTCGAGCGGGTCCTCGGCTCGGCGGAGACCGTGGTGGCGTTCGAGTCGCCCCGGCGGCTGCCGCACTCCCTTGCGGCCCTCGCCGCGCTGGCCCCCGACCGTGAGGCCGCCGTCTGCCGGGAGCTGACGAAGCTCCACGAGGAGGTTGCGCGAGGCCCGCTCGGGGAGCTCGCGCGCCGCTACCGCGACGATGTTCGTGGCGAGATCGTCGTCGTCATCGGGCCGGCGAAGAAGATGGCGTCGGGCGGGGCGGACCTCGCCTTCGCGGTCGACGCGCTGCGGCGCCTGGTCCAGTCGGGTGCCCGGCCGCGCGCCGCCGCGCAGGTCCTGGCCGCGCTCACCGGCCTGCGCGCCAACGACCTCTACCGCGAGCTGACCGGGCGCGAGCCCCGCGAATAGCGCCCAGACGCCCGCCGGGATTAGAGTGCCGGCATGACGAAGCGACGGCGTCCTCGCAGCCTGGTCCTCATCGCCTTGAGCGTTGCTCTCAGCCTCGCGCTCGCCGGCCCGGCGCTCGCCGGAGGCGGCCTGCGCTACCACGGACACGTGCGTGAGCAGGCGGACGCATCCGTACGGATGAAGCTCGTCAACACGTCCGCCGGCGGGGAGTTCGTCAAGCCCTACGTCTTCAAGGACGTGCGCATGACCTGCGCGCTCGGGCCGCACCATCTGGTCATCAGCAAGTTCAAGTTCGGCCGAATTCCGGTCGCCGACGACGCCTTCAACGCCCATAAGCACCCGAGCGACGTCAACGCGGCGGTCGACGGCCACCTGATCCGCCACGGCAAGGCGAAGGGCAGGCTTCGCGTCATCGAGGACGCCGCGGGGTGCGACAGCGGCGTCCTTCACTGGCACGCTCACACCGGCTGACGGCGCCTTCCCGGGTCCGCGCAAGGGCCCCTGCGCCCGGGCCGTTTTGCGGTCACGCACGAATGCAGGCTTAACCGAGCCGCAACCCCCCGCCAGGGTTGCGGTTGGGGCAATGGCTAGGATGGCTGGCGGAGCAGAGGTTTTTTGGCCGGGGGTACCCCACTCAATCACGGCGACGCCTAGCTTTGGGAACGGATTCCGAGCAAGGCGCAAAAGGCGGCAACGCGTCGCGGCTGGCGCGTGCCACCGCGCTGATCGCAATCGGCGTCGGCATCGTGCTCGTCGCCTTCGTGCTCTTCGGCAGCTCGGGCGGCCACACCTACCACCTGCTCTTCGAGAACGGGGGTCAGCTCGTCAAGGGCAACCAGGTCCTGGTCGCCGGCCAGCCCGTCGGCACCATCGACAGCATCACGCTGACCGACAACGCCCAGGCCGACGTGACGGTCACGACCGACGACCCCCTGCGCGAGGGCACCACGGCCATCATCCGCGAGACCTCGCTCTCCGGCGAGGCCAACCGCTACGTCTCGCTCACGCCTGGCCCGAACAACAACCCCGACATCCCGAACGGGGGCGACATCACCGGTGACGCGACGCAGTCGCCGATCGACCTGGACCAGCTCTTCAACACGCTGAACGGGCACACGCGTCGCGCCCTCCAGCGCGTGTTCGCGGGCCAGGCCACCATCTACGCCGGCAACACGCAGGCGGCGAATCGCACCTACAAGTACTTCGCGCCGGGGCTCGATTCGAGCCAGCGCCTCTTCCAGGAGCTGAGCCGCGACCAGGCGAACCTGACCAGCTTCATCGTCTCGAGCTCCAAGGTGCTGACCGCGGTGGCCGCCCGGCACAACGACCTGACCAACGCGATCGGGCACGCGAACACGGCGCTTGGGGCCATCGCGACGCAGAACACGGCGCTCGACCGCTCGCTCCGCGCCCTGCCCCCGACGCTTCGCCAGTCGAACACGACCTTCGTGAACCTCCGCGCCGCGCTCGACGACCTGACGCCCCTCGTCGATGCGTCGAAGCCCGCCACGAAGAACCTCCCGAAGTTCCTCGCGAGGCTGCGGCCCGTCGCCCAGAACTCGATCCCGATCGTGAACAACCTGGCCGCCACGCTCACGACGCCGGGCCCGTCGAACGACCTGACCGACGTGCTCAACACCCTTCCCGGCGTGGAGCGCAAGGCGGCGAAGGCCAGCCCAGCCGCGGTCGCCGCCCTGAACGCCTCGCAGCCCAACGTCGCGTTCAGCCGACCCTACGTGCCCGACCTGGTCGCCTTCATCACGAAGCTCGCCCAGGGCACGGGCTACTACGACGGCAACGGGCACTACGCGCGCGTCAGCGCGGCCGACACCGGGGTCTTCGCCTACAACTCGGGCACGTCGACGCTCGAGCCGAACCCGCCGCCGACGCAGTACCAGGGCCTCCAGATCGACACGACGCAGAGTCGCTGCCCGGGAGCGGCGACGCAGCCGATCGCGGGCTCCAACCCGTTCCTGGACGACGGGAACCTCCTCGGCATGTGTGATCCCGCGAACGTCCCGCCCGGCCCATGAGGAGGATCGCCGGATTCGTCGTCGTGATCGCCATTGCGGCCGGCATCGTGCTGCTCGCGCGCTCGACCGGGTCGTCCGGCGACTACATGGTCAGGGCCTACTTCGACAACGGCGACTTCGTCGTCAAGGGCGAGCAGGTGCGGATCGCGGGCGCCAGCGTCGGCTCGGTCGCCTCAACGGACGTCTCGATGCCCGGGGAAGAGGTCAACCAGGACGGCACGGCCCAACCCGGCAAGGCCATCATCGTCCTGGACATCACGAAGCCGGG